>NZ_QEHP01000140.1:0-5722 GCF_003094695.1 Chryseobacterium sp. HMWF035
GATAAAAACTGATATCTTCTTCATAATAATCGCTGTACCGGAATACTGATAATATTTTATACAGAGCGTATAGATAATCGCTTGAAATCCTTTCATATTCTTTATTTTGTATGTACATAATCAGTCGGTTCCAAAATCTGGAAATATCAATATTATCCATAATCTTGATAACGTTAATTACGGTTTCACAGTCTGTACTTTCCAGTCCTTTAAGCAAAATATCCTCATTGATTTCTTTAAAATATCTTTTATCAAGCATTGATAAACCTTCGAACAGATATTTCTCCTGAATACTCAGAATGTAATTTCTGTCATTTAACTGCAGTTCTTCCGGTTTTGGATGTAATTGTGAAACCAATTGAGCTGCAAAATCCCGGCACATGTATTCTTCATCAAAAAGCAACATATACGTTCGCTTTAATACTTCCTGTCTGTAAGGATATTGAAGGTTTCTAAATTTACCCTCTTCATAAAGGTATCTTATGATCTGAGTTTTCACTTCCCAACTTTTTCCTGCATACAAAAAGCAGGTCGCCAGTAAAGGTATGATTTCGAAGTCTTTATTTTGGGAGATATAGTTCAGCAATAGTTCACTATCATAACCTTTATGATAATTTTTAACGTCGAAAACCTTCTTAAATAAAGATGTTAATTCTTCATTTTTAATCGGTCGATGAATACTGATCCTGCTTTTACCAGAATACTTTTCGTTTATGACAATTTCTTTGTCTGAATCCAGATTCAGATTGATATCCAGTAAAATATCGCTTTTTTCCTGCTCAATACAAAGACTTAAATCATCTATAATACATCCGACAATCTGTAAGCAATCTGTATTTAAAATAATTTCTGATCCCCTTAAATCGCAAAAGAAAAATGAATGTTTTTCATTCAATTCTATAATTTGATTATTAATAATCCTGCCCAGTATTTTTTTCATAAATTTATTTCACCATGTTTTGCTGTCAATTTCGAAGGTATTGTTTAGAATTTGTTCTTTTATTTTGTCTAAACTTTCTTCCATTCGTATGTAATTTCTAGATACGTTGCTTATATCTCCGACAATATATTCATAATCAACAAATTCGGAGATTTCAGATATCAGCTTTTTTTGTATATCTTGTTTATAGATCATATCACTTCCTGCAAAGGAAATTACAAAACCACGCAGGAGCTTATCATCCCATGTTAAATAATTGATATCCACTTCCAACCTAAAATCCGGATGTCTGTAAGTAAGTAAACCTAGCCCTTTCCATGAACAGATCAAATCCACAACTTCTTCTTCCGTTGTTGAATTATCCAGCCAAATCGGTTCTTTTTCCTCTTCGTTTCTGCAATCGTTAAATACTACGACTACATAATCACTTCTTTGAAGGGCTACATTAATAGAATTTAATTTTTTATTAAGATCTGAAATAAAAGATTTAGGCTCTTTTCCTTCTTTTAATAAAAATAATGTCTCGTCAAAATAGCTCATTTGGATTTTTGGTTATTCAATTTTATTTCAAACATGATTACAATACAGACCTGCTCTCATTATTATTTACCTCCAAGAATTCAAAACATACTTGGTAAAGTTCATTTCCATATCTTTTATTCGGTCTTCGAGAGCTGCAATTCCTTTTGTAAGATATTCCTTTTTTTCAGGATCAGTCAGCGTATGGATTGCATCAAAACCCGGTGCCGGAGTAGAAATCGGAGCGGATAATTCAATGGTGTCGCCGTTTTCATAAATATAATAATACCCGTCTTTTTTTTTCTAAAAGGTTTTTCATGATTATTAAAATTAAAATATAATTTCCCTCATTCAGATCTAACCATCTATGATTTGATTTTTTCAGCCTCTTCAATATTATATCCAATTCTCTTATCATCTTTTAATAAGGAACTGAAAACCTCAAAATATTCCTCAAACCTGTGTTTATCGTAATGAACGATAACCGGAAAAAGCTGACTTGCCTGATAATATTTTTCATTTTTCAAAGCACTTTTCATCGCCTCTTCAATTTCTTTCAGCAGCGGTTTGCAGTCTTTTTTCAACAGAAAATCTTTTAAACAGGATTCGAAAAACCTATCTCCGTAAATGCTTAAGAAATGTTTTACATAAGGATATAATTCCTGTTCTTCTTTTCCATTGAGTGTCGAAATGTATAATGCATCCACGATAACATCATACACATTATCTTCATTATAAATTCTGTGAGGTTCAAAGCTGTGCTTTTCATCCCATTTTTCAGAGATGAAACGGTCAAGCTGTACAAATCCTTCCGGAATTGCCCAAGCAACCAAAATAAGCATTGCCTGATAAGAAATGTAGGGATTTTTATGTTGAAGCAAATGTTTCAGTTTTTCAACACGGTTTTCGTCTGTTTTTCCGAGGAGCTGTACTTCTGTAAGATCATAGCCTTCTTCGCCATCTTCGCTGTAATAGTACAGCGTATCATATATTTCGTTTTCCAATTCTTCTTAATTAAATAATTTATTTCAGTTAAAATTCCCGTAATTTTAAGAGTTCCAAATCCGGATGTCTTCTAAAAAAAGCATATATCTTCCCGGTTGATATTCGCCGTAGGAAAATAAATAAATCAGATCATTTTTCTTCAGATAATATATTTCCAGTCCTTTTTCAGAAATGTATTTTTCAATAAAATTATTTATCCGTTTAAAGCTGTTTTCTTCCACCATCAGATCAAAACTTTCATGATCTATTTCTTTTTTCAGTTCTTTTAACGGATGGTCATAAAAATCAATCAGCCTGATTTTCTGATAATTAACTTCAAACAATTTGTTTACACATTCTCTTTCATCTCCATCAAACAAAAGCTGCCTGAAATTTTCGGACGATGCATGATAATCAAATATTCCTCCGAAGATGTCTATTAACAATTTTGCATATTCATCATTTTCGTAATCGAAATTTTTCACCGCCAAATGTCCTAAAGAATATCTTTTGTATAATTCGTTTTCAGAAAAAACAGTAGTATTCTTTATTATTTTTTCATTGATATCAAGTAATTGATTATAGATGGAATGATACATGGAAATTTCAGGAAGTAACTTCATTAGTTCCTCCGTTTTCTGTATCGCCAGATTAAGGGTATCTCTGTACGATTTTTTCATTTTTTCACTGTTCAGGCGGATGTACATTTTGTTTGTCTTTTTAATTCTTCTACAGCAATGATATTTGCACAGTCATTTATCTTCACAGGATACGCTTTGCTGAATTTCAGATCTTTAAAATCAAGATTCTGAAACCGACAGTCAGAAAAAATTAAACCATCCACTTCTACCAACTGAAAATTTGAGCCAGAAATTATACAATTCCCAAAATAACTCCAGCCTAATTTTAAATTCTTAAAAAGACAAAACTCCACGGAAGTATCATAAAACTCTGCTTTTGTTGTTTCACTTTCTAAAAAAATACAGTTTTGGAATCTGCACTGGTGAAATTCACACTTTCTGAGATACGAATTTTCAAAATTGACCGAAGAAAAAACACAGTTAAAGAAAGAACTTCCGCCCAGATTTACATTTCGGAAAACTCCGTTTATAAATTTTGTATTACAAAACACAGCTGAATTTAAATTTTCATCAAATAATTCCATATTGCTCAACTCTTCATTTTCAACGTTCAGCTGCTCTCCTCCTTTATCATGTATCCAATTTTTATGAAGCTGTATTTTAATTTTTATATTTTCCAAATCTTAAAATTGAAATTTTATTCTTTTTGAAAACTTAAGATATTCTAATTATCGCGTTATCTTTTATGATTTTTTAAAATATCTTTTTTACCGTTTTATCATTTGTAAACAAATCATTCCGAAATCATCACATTACTTCCTTTCGTATGCGCATTCATCTGCGGTGCGTAATAATTCTGGATCGTGGTAATTCCGTTTGAGAATATTCCGGATGCATTGGCAACGTAATCATACTCAAAAACATACTTTCCTTTCGGCATCTGTTCAATGTAGAAATTTGTGGAAGCATCTTTGGTCGACTGATAATATCCTAAATTATTCTTCCACTGATACCCCGAAAGTACATCCAAAGGTTCAAATCCTGCTGCTCTCATGTCTTTGATGTGGATGAATTCCATCGGACGATCGGTGTTCAGAATCATTCGTACCGTCACTTTATCGCCCACTTTTAACGGAGTTTCCGTAGTGATTTTCTGCAATTCTTCCCCATTAATCGTTTTGATTTTTCTGTACAGTTCTTTGATTATGGACAGATAATTTTCAGAAGATTTTATCTTATCCAGATCTTCGTAATACTGCCAGAACAAACCTCCCTGTACAATTCCTGCGCCCGGTTTTGTGACTGTAACTGTGGCTAAATTTTTATCTAAAACATCCGATTTCACGGTAGATTTCACATAACCTGTTGCCTGAGTCTGTGGCTGAAGTTCTTTTCCGCCCCAAACAATCGTTGCTTTATCGCTTTCCGCATTCGTCCATGATTTTCCTGAATTTAAAATCGTAAAAATAACTTCTGAAGTTCCTCTTGAGCTTCCCCATGAATTCACTTCTTTCTGCGTAATCAGCCAGATTTTCAAATCTTCAATAAATTGCTGGTCGTTGGGTTTTAATCTGTTAAATGCTTCTAAAGCTCCTGCATGATTCACCACTTTCGAGCTGAACCAGCCCCAGTCATCAAGATTCTGTTTCCAGTGCACCCCCTGCGTTTTTGAATCTACGGAAGTTTCTTTCAGGTAATTTAAAAGTTTATCCGAAACTTCTTTTAAACCATAATCGTTCATCAGTAAAGCGGCACGATGCAGTCCGAAGAAGGTAAAATCTGTAATTTTCATCGTTTTTACTTTCTGTTTTACCAAGGATTTTAAAGTCGCTCCTTTTCCTTTTAACGGATATTGCTTTTCCCAGTAATTTCGGGTATCGAGATAGTCTAAAGTCCAGTTATTGATTACATTTTCTTTTCCCGCACTGAGCGAAGTCGAAGTGTATTTTTCAATTTCATTATCTACGTATTTGATCAGGTTCGCCACCATTTCATTCTGTTCGGAATTTTGGTAATCTTTTACGTTATCTTTCAGCCAGACATTGATTTTTCCTAAATTTTTAAGAATGTACAATGATGTGGAATACGAACTCGGATAACCTTTATACCACGAAAAACCTCCATCCGGATTCTGTAGTTTCTCTAAATCTTCCCAATCCTGCTGAATTGAGTTTTTCATTGAATTGACATCGAACAGCAAAGCCAGTTTCGACATCTGTTCTTCTTCATTTTTGCTTTCCAGAACCCACGGTGTTTCTTCAAGCAACAACTGTTTCAGTTCCTGATTTTTTTCAAGATTGGAATTCAATAATCCTTTATTCTGGTATTCTTCGAAAACGGTTTTCAGCTTCGGATTGGCTTTAAAGATTTCAGATGCCAAAACATCCGCAAACCATTTGTTAAAAATGACATCCGCTGAATTGTTCCGGTCATTTTTCAGGCTCGGAAGCGCAAACATGATCTCCCAGATCGGATTGGTCGTGAGTTCCAGCGTATTGGAGACATTGGAAATCGTGGTGGAAGTCGCATTTTTAAGGTTTTCCAGTTCAAATGTTTTGGTTTCGCCTTGTTTTACAAAAACCGGAACCGCGTCAGTTACCAGCATTCTGTTCGGTAGAACCGCAACAGCTTTCTGTTCTCCATCGGAATATTGTCCTGCTTTTGCCACCACTTTTAAAATAATGGATGAAACATTGTT
>NZ_QEHP01000140.1:5732-15543 GCF_003094695.1 Chryseobacterium sp. HMWF035
GGCTGAATTTCCGTTTTCATTCAGATCAAAGTTCTGAGTGCCTGAATTTAACCCGAACTGAGACGAAATATCTTCATTCGTGAAGGCATCCAGAATCTGTAAACCTGCCGAACCGTTTAATTTTTTGCTCGTTAAGTTCGATAGTTTGGACTGGAGATTCAGTTCATCACCTTCTCTCAAAAATCTCGGATAGTTTGGCGTTACCGAAAATTCTTTCTGCGTTACGACTTCTTTTTCCAGTGTTCCTGCTTTTGCGTCTTTCGTATGCGCCAAAAACATCAGCTTCCATTTTGTCAGTGCTTCAGGAGAAGTGAATTCAAAGCTTACATTGCCTTCGGAATCGGTTCTCAGATCCGGGTAGAAAAACGCGGTTTCGTTTAGGTTTTGGCGCACGGGAACTTGGGGTAAATCGCTGTGGGTTTCTCCAACAGAAATTCCCCTTTCTTTTTCATCGCCTTTCGCAATTTTATAATGTAATTTTGGTCCTTCAAGTTCATTCAAAACTGCATCTTCGGAATATCCACATGCTCCGCCCACAAACGTTAACCCTTCAGGAATATCTCCATCATACCAATTGAAGCATGGCGGTTCTATTGAAAAAGATCTTATATAAGGAACCTCTTTTGAAGCAAATCTCGCACTAAGATTATATTTAACTTTGTAAGACATTACCGCATAATACGGAACATAATACCTTTTCCATTCAAAAGTATTTATAGAAAACTGATCTAAAGATCTGTCATACATTGTTGTCAAGACTTCTGCTGTCAAGCTGAGCGCAGTCGAAGCCTTTTTATTATTTTCTGTGATTTTGACTGTCCATTTTTCTTTAGAGCCCGATTCAATCTTATCTCTGAAAACTATTGTTTCGATAGTAAGAGGATTTTCGTTTTCTTTTATTTTAAGAGTAATCTCACTATGCTGTACTTCATTGTAAGCAATGATCTGAAACTGAACATTAATTTCTGAAATATTTTTATTTTTAGGAACTTCTACAATATAGTCTAAAACGCCATTTTTTAATTGCTTTATTTCAGCTATGGTGTTTCCCAGACAGTCCTGTAGAAAGATATATACCAAAGCATCCGGAATTGCAGAATATATGTAGATATTGGCTTTTTCACCCCTTAAAAATTCCTTCTTTGGATCTACAACATTCAGAAATACCTTTTCTTCTTTTAAGGAATTTTTATCCCAAACATTAAAGCGCTGAGATGTTTCGATCAGTTCTTCATTCTGACTATCATAAAGTTTCAACTCATATCTCCCGACTTCTAATTTTCCTAAATCTAAATTGGCTGCCAATTGTTGGTTATCTGTTTTTGGATCATAGATTTTATCGAGAATCACTTTTTCTATTTGTCCCTCTTCCTCATATTCGTCCTCATCAAAATAGTCATGCGGAAACTTGGCTATAAACTCTTCTTTAGAAAATTGTGATAAATTCTGAATTTTATCTTCAAACTTCTTTCTAAAAATCCTGTCTGGCGACTTCAGTTTGGAAAGTTTTACATGATATGGCTTTTCAACATCCTGATTATTATAATTTTTTGTTTCAACTTTAATTTTTACATTTTCGTCTGTAAAAGCATCTTTAATTTCTTCGGCTTTGATGTAATAAGGAACTGAAGCCACATTTATTTCAACAGAAGCCGACTGTGTTTCTCCATTGATATCCGTAACAGACGCTTCAATTTTAAAGCAGTCTACCTGAACATCTTTTAAATATGTATTTTCTTCAAAAGTTACAGAAATCGTGAATTCTCCGTTCTCATCGGTTTTCACCTTTCCCAGTATAGAATTTCCATAGTAACCGTAACTTTTTTTATAACGGCTGAAGAATTTCCAGCGGATATCATTCTCTGTAATTTCATAGTTTACAACTATATTACGGAGGGGAACACCTGAAAATGATATTGCTTTTCCATTGAGTTCTAGCGTCTGTCCATATTGATATTCTCCCTTTACTGGCTCAAAAGTAATCTCAAATTTCGGTCTTTTATATTCCTCTACAAGAAAAGTATGAAAACAGTCTGCTCCGTCCTCAATCATTAAAGCAAAGGTTCCGTTTAGTTTTCCTTTAGGGAGAACAAAGCTTCCGTGATAAGATCCGAATTCATTGGTCGTAAATTCCTGTGTAGAAATTTCCTCTTCGTTTCCATTAGTTAAAGCTATTTTTTGTTTTAATCCTGCAACAACCGATTCCTTTTCGTTTTCTATTTTAGTATTAATTACCTTAAAATAAACGGTCTGTCCCGGTCGGTAAATCGCCCGGTCGGTAAAAATCTGCGGTATCGTTTTATTAAGGATATCTCTTTTTTGCTCTTCTGAAAATTTTCTCCCCCATACATCCAGAATTTGAAAATCATTAGTTTTTGGATGATGGACAAGATATTTTCTATATGAATTATTTGCATCTGACGGAATTTTAAAAACACCTAAATCATCTGTTTTTGCATTCAGTTTTACCAAATCCTGATCTCGAAGATATTCGAAAAAAACAATTTCCTCGTTAGGAATCGGTGTTCCATTTTCACTGTTTACCAACCTGAATGATTCCGGAAAATCATTTGCATCTTTATGATGATAAATTATTTTATAATCGGATACTGTGAAAAAATAGTTTTTGACTGAATTGCTTTCAGCTAAATCTTTTGAAGAAAATTCTGCAACATATAATCCCGGTGGTAAAGGTTTAATCTCCAGAGAAGTTTTCATCTCTTCATAAATTTCACAGTGAGGAAGTGTATAATGTTCTTTTCTTATGAGTATTTTTTCAATTTCATGGTAAAATTTTTCTTCTGAACGATAATCTTCTGTATACTTAATAAAAGATTTAAACCCGCCTTTCACTTCATAAATATTCAGAATAAAATCAGAAGTATTACGATATTCTGCCACTATATGAATCGGCTTATTGCTTTGTATCTGTTTTTCGAAATTCAGTCCCAATTCAGGGCAGGTCATTAAATCTTCTTTATATTGAATTTCCTTTAAAAACGGGGAATTGGGAAACTGTTTTTTTGCCTGATCTGCAATTTCAAGAGCTTCTCTGGATTTATCATCATTCCTGTATATTGTCATGATGTCCCGCATCATTAAAACTTTGTAATCTCCGTCAATATCAGATTTCAGAATAGTTTGCAACTGTTGCAGTTTATTCAATTCTTTATCTAACGAACAGAGATAGAGCAATTTTTCGTGCATAAAATACAACTTCGAATTGCCCTCATTTTCATTAATCAATACATCGTAGATTGCAAGAATCTTATTTTCATTTTCTTTCAGTTCGTTCTTCGTAAAAAACCCACCATCTAAAAGAAAATTAATTTTTCTCATTAAATGCCAGTCCTGCAAAGTTCTATAATAAGCAATATCTTCCTCATAACCTCTGAAAAGCGGACTGTATTTTTCAATTGAAATTTTTTTAAGAGATTCTTTTCTCAGGTCGTTTTTTCTGAAACTTTCGGATATATAGTTTTTATAGTCGAGTACAGTCCATGTTTCAATTTGAGACAGATCCTGAGAATTTATATTGGTAAGATCTTCTCCTGAAAAACTTGCGTTGAAATAATCAAGAGCAAAAGTACTGACGAGAATTTCGTACAGTGTTTTTTCCTCTCCTTGTAAGGACTCTCCCGAATCATGCACTTTCTGCAGAAAATGGGAAATTCTATTATTTTCGTTATCTTCAAAATAGCGAGCATAATGTATGCCTGCAAATTCATTTCTAAGAGAAATTATAAGCTGTACCACGTTGGCTTCCATCATATTATGTTTTTAATATTTTTATCGTTATTTAAGAATTTAAAATTAATCTGAATAATGAAAATGGAGAATCGTTTTCGTTTTAAATCCCAAATTCATCTTCTTTCCAAATCCGTAAATTTATAGTCGGTAATCCGCAGTAAATGGCAATTTCCGGACGATCCAATTGCTTTTCAAGATTTAATTCGTAATTCTTTACCAGCAAATTGACTTCCCTTAAATTAGGTAAAGTATTCAGCACCTTTACGTCTGTAACTTTTGTTTGGTATAAATCCAAGCGCTCTAATTTTTTTAATGCTTCTAATCCTGAAATATCATTTACCTCATAGCTTTCCAATAATGTTAACCATTTCAAATTGGGAAATTTCCAGATTTCTTTCAGATCAATTTTATTCTGAAGAGAAGATAAATCTAGTTTTTCAAGGGATGGCAAGGTTTCAAACGAAGAAAAATCTTTAATTCTGCTATTGTCCAAATCCAACACTTTTAGCTTTTTCAAGTTTTTCAGTTGCAGTTTCTTAACTCCCTTTAGTCTCAGAAATTCTAAATTCGGAAAGTGACTCAAATCTTTAATGTGAGTATCATAAGCGGAAAAGCTCAATCTTTTTAAGGACTTCATAGTTGGAAGCGTTTTCAAATCAAATTTTCTATCATTGACTATTTGCAATGATTTTAGACGTTTCAGATTTTCAAATCCAGTAAATTTTACTCTTGAATTAAAAATTAAAAACTCCAGCTTTTTCAGATGTCCCAAATCGAAAATATGCTTTGTTTTTGCTATGCTAATATCCAGCTTTCTCAATTTTTTCAACTTCATAATAGATCTTCCCGTTTTTGCAGAAATTTCATAACCCAATTTTAAGGTTTCCAGTGAAGTAAATTGTCCGATGGGATAATCTGGAGCTTTTTTATCCATTTCTTCGTCTTCATAAAAATCCAGACTCTTCAGCTGATCTTTTAACGGAAGTAATTTTGAGAAATTTTTTATCTCTTTACTCTCTCTTGAGAAGCAACTTGATTCAAAACTTTTCAAATTAACGAAAGATCTGAAATAGTTATGTTTTTTAATCCCAGAATCTCTCATCTTCACTTTTTGAATCTGATTAGCAATAGGCAGAAAAGCATCTACATAAAATTCAGATTTATCAAATGAAAGAGTTTTAACCATTTCAAACTTTTCAAGATCTTTTACTTTTTTCACCTTAAAATAGGTAAAGCTTAATTCATTAATATAATTTCTGAGCGATACTGCATTTTTTAAACGAAATGGTTTTTCCGCCTTAATGAAATGACAGGTAATTTCTTTATTGAAAGGGTTTTCAAATTGACTTTCATCTTTAACAAGTGTATTTGTATCAATTTGAATCTTTTTAAGCTTTTCAAATTCAGAAATCCCTTTAAAGTTTCCTATTTTACAATTTTCAAAATCAATTCTTCCTACAGATTTTTTAAATGGTATAAAAGAAATATCTTCAAACTTGGAGTTGAAAATATGGATCATGTAGATTGATTTCTCTTTTACCTTGGTAGGGTTACAAGTAAAAGTTATACTGTCGAGATGTAATGAATAAAGCCCTTTTATATTATTGATTTCCTGAATATTATCAATATGACAATTATTAATAAAAAGATGCTTATATCCTTTACCGGATGACGATATATGAAAACTGTTAAAACAACCTGCATCAAAGGTCATATTTGAAAATCGGATTTCATAAGGAAATCCTCTGGTTACATTACACTCATTGTTTCTGAAAGTCACATTATCCAGAATGAAACTGGAACAACTTTCTATTTTTAACAATTCGGAAAAATTGGCAATGGTACAGTTGGTAAGTTTTACTTTTGTTACTTTAACGAGATACGGTAAAAACTTTGAAAAATCCTCAATATCTACGTCTTGGAGGTGTAAATATTGAAGTAAATTATATTTTAGGTAGTCTTCCGGTTTTATTCCTAAGATTTCTTCGATTTTCTGCGTTTCTTCATCCAGAACAGTTGATCTATTTATTTGATTTTCTACATTTTCAGTACTCATCGTTTACATGTTTTTATGGTTATTATTTAAATGAAAAATTTTTCTATTCAGCTGTTAAGAAGTTTTTAATAATGGTCTCACACATCTGCTTCAGCAATTGTATCAATCTCAAATTTCAATAAAAAGATCTCAGGTCGATTTAATCTTTAGAACTTTTTCAGCTCAATAGAACTCTGCAAATAAAGCACAAAAGACATTAACAACAAAACGGAAAAAGAAAATTTGACAACTATGATTCTGCAATGATCCGAATGATCTAAGAATTTTAAATTTCAAGCATAAAAAAACCTTCAAAATAAATTTGAAGGTTTTTTTTAGCGGAGAGTGAGGGATTTTGTACCCATTCCTCATCGCTTTATGGATAAGATTTTCGCTGTAGCATCTCTGTGAATGGCCTCAAATAGGACATTTGCAAAAAAGTGGTAAAATCCTAATTTAAATTTTACGTAATAAAACTAAAAATTTCTGCTCGAATCTGCAAGTAAAAAGGCTAAAATTTGAATAAGTTTTTAGTCCAAACCAAGAATTTAATCCTTCTCTTTGCGCCCAAAATTTCTCAGTTGAAATATTTCTAAAAGAAAGCGAAGAAAAAAAACCAAAAAAAGAAAAAAAGAAAGCCTTTTGAAAATGAGCGTGGTATTCTGTCAAGGTTTTTTGGAAAAAGTTTTTTCGTAGATTTTTATACGTAAAAAGTTTTTCTGAAAATCCGGAGGACTTGATCTTGACAGAATTTAGGTGGCGCATTAAGGAGCGATTTATCTTTGGCTTCTCTTTTTATTTTTTGTGTAATGATATTTTCAATGATTCCAATTCTTTAATTTTATTTTCTTTGGAATGATATACTACAAATTTAGCAATTGAATCATTTTAACTAAATCAAAAGACTCTTCTTCTATCCACATTTCGTTTTGGATTAAATCGTTGATAAGAATTAGTTCTTTTTTTGAAAAATTTTCTAAAGACAATCCAGATAATACTTTTGATAAATCCCAATGGCTGTGGTGATAATCTATATGTGTGGTTACTTTTTTATGTGGTTCATTGGGATATAAAAGAGAAATGTCTTTATTCCTAGTTTTAAGTTTTGCTTTTATTCTTGAATAAATTTGTAGTCCTGCTAAATCCCAATCACAAGAATAATAAATAGGTTTAGACAGTTCTAATTCATCAATGTCGTCAATTATTTTTATATTATTTCCTCCAACGTACCATAATTTAACTTCAGTATTTTTAACTATCCAACGTTGCTTTAAAAATGACTTATTTTCACATAACACAATTGCTTTAGGGTTAGGATAATCAACAACAATCCTCCATTGGTTTTCTTTTTTGTCTAAAGCAAATTCTGTAATATCTAAAATCTTAAATACAGCATTTCTGATACTTGCCTTATTCTTCAAATATTTAGAAGTATCAAAAAATTCATTTGAAAAATCTTCAATATTGGTAGGATTATTTTTTAACTCTGTTTTGTTCTCAGCTATAAGCATTAAAGTTTTTACATCTTCAAGCGTAAAGCTTTTTTTAGCACTAGGTTCAATATCATTTTCTATAAGAAATTTTTTAGCTTCATCATATTGTAATTTAAATGTTTCTTCGTAGAATTCAATAAAATCATCGTTAGAAATAATAACTTTAACATTATCCAGTTTTCTATCGAGAATACATTTTTCTTCTAAAAGATATTTTATATAAGGATGATCTTGAATATTTGCTTTGGTCTTTTTTAAATGGTATAAATCATCAAGTGCCTTTAATTCTTTCCAAGTAATATTTTTATTCATCATCAGACCTTGTATTTATATATTCATCAATATCTTGAAAAATTTCATTTGCAAAGATTCCGAGCGGGGGAACATAAGTATCAATACTCGCCATATTATTTTCATTCATAATATAAATATATTGTCCATCATCAGTAATTTCACCTGCTGTTTCTATTGCCATTGTAAGTATCTGATATTGTTCTTTTTTTGCCAATTCGTGTAACATATCATAGTTACTTCCTAAACCTTCTGCTTCATCTATTGGCATTATTTTTAATCCTTTTCTACCTTTTTCTTCAATTAAAGATAATCTTGCTAGACATAACAAAGCATTAGCAGCATAAGTTTGCCCGTTACTTCCCGAATTAATTTCATCATTGTCAAGTTTTAAATCAAATTCTAAATCGAAATACGATTTAGGATTCATTAAGTCCTCAGGTTCAACTTTAGTACTTCCCCCAAGCTGCTGAAAAGCCTTTATCATCATTTTATTGATGTCTATTTCTTCCCGAAGCTCACTGAATAAACCTGTATTGTTTATTTGAGTATTTAATTGTTTTCTGAAATTTCCAAGCCAGCTATCGGGATAATAAATTGATTTTTTTGAGGTTAATGATGCTCTATTTCCTCCTGTAATGACTTTATTTTTCTTCTTTAAATAAGTATCAATTTCATTTATTTTTGTAAGGTAGTTGGTGTAAACTTTGTATACCTCATTAAAAATACTGCCTAATATTTCAATTTTTCTTGAACCAATTTCCTGTATATCTTGTGTAAGTTTACTTAATCTATCTGCAATATTAGATGAAATTAAGTCCTCATCAACTACTGGTGTCTGGAAAACAGTCGGGAGTACTAAATTAGCTAACTTTCCGATGGAAATAGATTCATCATATGGCAAATTCACTTCTTCAAGTATTTTCTTAACTGCAACTTCATAATCAATTTTTGATCGGTCTGCTTTATTTTTTAAAGAGTTGAAACCTCCGATTTCAGGGTTAGCAAACTCTTGAATATTTTTATCATACAGAAGTTTATGTTTAAACAGTTGTTCAGCTATTTGTGTTGTTTCACCTAGTTCCTGATCAGATATACTTATTGTATTTTCCTTTTGTTGGATGTCGTCATCGATGTCCCGACACACTTTTTCCAATTCATACTTGCATATTAATAAATTCTGATTAATAAAATATTTTTCATTCAATAAGGTTTCATCGAAAACAAATTTATTTGTTAGTTCTTGTAATTCGTTTTGTTGGATAACCAATTCTTTATTCTCAAGTCTGATTTGCTCTTCGACAAACTCTATTTCAATATTTTCTTTATTACTAAATAAATCTTTTTCTAGTTTTTGAACTCTTTTATTACATTCTTCTATAACTGTTTTTTTACTCAAAAAATCTTCATATTCTTTTTGAATCAAATTGAATTGAACTAAAATAGTTTCTTTATCATTATAAAATTGAATAAACTGTTCAAATTTACTTTCGGAAATATCTAAACTTTCTTCAATATTGAAAGAACCAAGTTCCTCTTTTCTTTTGTATAAATCTATGTTTTCCAAAAGATTATTAAACTTAAATAATATTTCTTTATACTTCTCCTTATTGCTTTTTTCTTTAACTAATGTAGTTAATTTCTTTCCGACTCCTTCCTTGATTTTAGATAATGGTTTTATGAGGGATTCTGCACTATCAACGTTCAAAAGTTGATTTGGTGAATATGGAATATATTCATATACTCCATCGAGATTTAACCAAAATCCATGACTATCATTTTTATCTTTTATTTTAAAATCTATATTTTCAAATAATTCTTCCGGAAACGGAATATATCTATTAGCATTTTGTTCTAAAGGTTTTGCTTTACCATATTTTTGAAAATAGATTAAGATACTTTCTATTGTATGAGATATGGGAAAATTCAGATTTTCAGTAGCCCATCTTACTAGAGATTCTGGATTATTTAAATCCGAGAATTTTGATAATGATTCAAGTTCGATTATTTCTTTTTCAAGTATTTCAATTTCTAAAGGGAAATTTTCACTTGCTTTTTCAAAGTCAATCAGCCAATTTGAGGAATCAAAATCATTAATAAGACTATTGTTTTTGAGGTAATTAATAAAAGCTAATAAATTCCTTTTATTCTCATTTTCCTTAGTTTGAAATATATACCACTCTTTAACTTTATCTAACTGATTGTCATTTAATGTCAACCAATTATCAACTGTTTCTACAGA
>NZ_QEHP01000141.1:0-14041 GCF_003094695.1 Chryseobacterium sp. HMWF035
TAATTATATTCCGCTGTGCTATAATCGGTGTTATAAAAAACGCTTGATTGGTTTGAGTTATTAAAAATATTATTAATTGATATAAATGCAATTAAACCACTTGATTTTTTGATTTTAAATATTTTATTAATTGTAAAATCAACTTTATTATAGTTGTCTAATGAGTGACTATTCAATTGATTAAAAGATGGTTGGTAAGTTACTGCATCTAGAAGATATGTTGCTCTATTTACCGTAGTGATATAGCTTCCGGGTCTTTTTGTAAATGATAGGGAAGCTGTAAAATATTTAGGATTATTGTATGTAATCTGTGCTTTAATAAAATATTTTAGATTGTTACTTGTATTAAACTTTTTATCATTATAATAGGCATGCTGATCCATAAATGTATTGGATAATCCCAAAACAAAATTCTTATTGATATTATAATTTACAGATATTTCCGAACCAAATGTTTCTATTAAGTTATAGGCATCAAAATATTCTGAGTTAAAATCTCCAAAATCTTTTTTATAATATAATGCCCCTGTTATATTTACTTTTCTTGAATCATAATAGTAATCTAAAGCTAACTGTCTGCTTTTCAATAATCCTATTGAATGCGAATAGTAGTTAGGAGTGGAATAACTGTAATACTCCCCAAAACATAATAGAAATCGATTCTTGGAATTAAGATGATAATATGATGAAAATTGAGCGCTGATAAAATTCTTTATTTGGTTTTGAGGGAAAATATTCTTTCTGACGGCTGCAGAAACACCTATTTTTTTAGATAATTTATAGTCTGCATAACCGTAAATTTCAGAATAGCTTAAATTATTTTTTTCATTGCTGTTATAGTATGGTGCGTTTTCTTGAAGAGCAAAATAGTATATCGGTTTTACTTCATTATAAGAATAGTTGGTATTAAAAAAATCATACCCATATTGAAAAGTAAAGTCTTTTGAAAATCTGTATTTATGACTTAAAGAAACAAAAAATTGCTGGTTGTTTATTTCAGAGTTCCTTATGCCAAAAGTATAATCCTTGATACTTGTATCAAAAAGCGTAGAAATTCTGAATTTTGATTTTCCCTTTAAATAATCTGCATTATTGATTGTGAAAAATCTTCTTTGCCCTCCCTTAGATGCTCCGGAATAGTTGTACACATTGTTAATTGCACTATAACTTTCATCAATAAAGTAATTGAAGGAATTTATTGAAAATTTTTCTGAAATATTTGATCTGAGATTTATTCCGAAATCATGAGTATAAAAATCTATCAAATTCGGCAAGCTTTTTTTATTAAAAGACAGCAAAGCGTCTGAAAATTGATAATTACCGTAAGCCTGAATAAATGTTTTTTTACCTAACGATTTATTAATCATTAATCCAAAATTAGTCAAAGCAGCTGAAATTTGAATATTTTGAAAGTTAAGCGTTTTATTAGTTTCTATTTCTACAATCCCTGCACTTGAATTGGAATATGTAAGTGGTGGATTGGAAGCATATACATACTGTTTATCTATTATTTCAGTATTCAGAAGGGAAAAATTACCCAATCCGTTTGTTTGTGAGTTACGTACCGGATTCAGCACAGGTGATCCATTGATAAAAACTCTGGTTCTGTCAGCGCTACCTCCTCTTAATGTGGGATTTGCTGATTCATCTACAGAGGTAGATGCTGGAAGTATAGTAATTGCCTTTAAAGCATCGCCATTGGACATTGGATTGAAATATATATCCAGTTTTTCTATTTTTACCACTGAAAATTTTTCTGAAATAGGGTTTTTTCCAACCACTATAACTTCTTCAATTTTCTTTGACCTTGAAGAATCTATTTTTTTTTGTGAAAAAGTATATGAACATATACACAAAGGAATCAAGAATAGAGGTTTATTTTTGTACAGACGCATAATAAATATACATAAGAATAGGTAAAAGCATGAATAGCCATGAAATGATGATTGAAATATAGCTAAGCAAGATATAGAGCAGGTATAAGAACCTTTTTAAGGTAATCATTCTCAAGCGCATGATTTCTTTTGTTTCAAAAAGAGCTGTTCCAAATAAACTTTTATATCCGAAAATATCATTTACCAAATGATAACCATCTGTTCCTGGAAGAAAAAAGTTAATATTGAAAAAGGTTCTGATAGTTATTGAAATCATTAATGTATATGCTAAGAAAGATAAAGTAGGATATCCTGTATGGTATTCTTTTGTAAAGACTAATAGAAACAAAAACAGAAAAATATCAAAAATAATTCCTCCTGAATTAACCCATAATTTGTCTTTTTTGTTCTTTAAGAAGTCAACAAAAATCTTATTATAAAAAACAGGTAAAATAAAAATCATTAAACCAAATCCAAAAATGGTAGATTTTCCTCTGAACTTTTTATACAATAAATAGTGTCCCATTTCATGAAACCATGAAGAAAGTAAAGAAGCCAAATAAATAAAGCCGACTATGGATGAAAAAGAGACAGGAACTGCATACAATGTCTTTAAGTAATTTTCTTTAAATAAAAGAGGTTCTCTTAATAAGTCTGCGATGAAAACTATCATCATTATCCCTAAAGAGAATAGTATGGAATTGATTACTTTAGAATTTTCTGCTATTCTTTCGAAGCGGGTATTTGTAAGATCTAAAGTAAATATTTCTAAAAGTTTGCGATTTTTCTTGAACTTGAAATAAAACCAATCTTTTGACTGTTTTTGATCGTGATCTTCCAATATTCCATTTTCTTTAGCTTTTAATATCAGAAGTTCCAACTGATCAATTTCTATATCAATAATCCCTCTAAAATATTCTATCACATCTTTTTTACTGTTCACTGTTGAATAGTATTTCAGAACCTCATACTCAACTTCTGACATTTTGATGATATTATCAGAATTTTTTGTTTTTAGGAAAACATTATCTTGATCATTTAATAGTATTACAGAAGATTCATTCCACTTCATAACAATAGTAATTTTTATAATTTATTTCCAACAGACATACACATTAAAGGGAGGTGTAACGGGTTTTTTAAATCTAATAGATCATGTATTCTATTGTTTAAAAAACCTCCAAAAGCACAACATCCCAAATCTAATGTACTGGCTGTGAGGTACGCAGAATGCACAAGTTCCCCGATTTCTATAAACGACAAGAGAGTTCCAAAATCTTGATATTTGAAGGAATGTTTATTTATTATACTGGTATAAAAGATATAGAAAGAAGTATTTTCATGATCAATCGACCCTTTTGGATTTGATGAAATTAACATTGCTTTATCAAATGCTTCGAAATATTCAGGATGCTCATCAAAATTTCTGATTAATTCTAATTCAGAATTATGAATATTATACCGATACATTCCTCTTGGAATTTCTTTAATTTTATTATTTACAATATATACTTCACAGGAATACATTCCGCCTCCAGAAGCAATATTTCTTATTTTTCGAGTCACTCTTTCATCATTTCTTAAAGTTATTTCCTCTTCTCTAGTGATAGAATAGAAAAGTTTTAAAAAATCGCCTAATTTTTCGTAACTGATTGATGTGTTATTATATTTTCTGATACTTTTTCTTTGTGAATTAATATCCTTCAAAATATTATATTCTCCCGAAATTTCCTCTGATCCTTTTATAGGAAAGGTTGGACATAAACCTACCTCATAATAGGAATTAAATATTTTTTTTGTTATTTCAGGATTATAATTTACATAAGTGATAACCTCAAATTTTTCTGGAGCATCTACTTGGTAATTCAAGAATTTTATATTTTCTATAAAATCCAAGGTTGAACTACTCAATCGATGTTCTGAAAATAAATTGTTTGCTTTTTCTATATTCATATCTTTCTATTTAAAAAAGCTTGGAAATTCTTTTTTTGCCAGTCCATTTATTTTTTGTAATTCCATCGTTTTTTTTTCTGTTTCATAATATTTCATCAAAATTCGATATAAATCTACTTTCCCCCAATAGGGACTATAGAATGCTTCGTCCTTGCTCATTGGACAAGCAATCCCTTTTATACCATATTCTTCAACTTTTGTCATGCCTCCAAACATTTTGGGAGTGTAGAAGTTTTGAGACGCCAGGACATAATACGCTCTTACATTTTTAGGATCTAATTCAAGGGATTTCTGAGCATTTTCTTGTACTTCTGCAGCGATACTTCCTAATTGAGTCATATTTGCAAATTGAATAGAAAAGGATGTACATGCTGCATATAATGCATAATCTTCCGAATTCTTTAAATTGTCTTTTAAATTTTCTATGGCTTTATCTATAGCCTTACTTGCTTTATCATTATTTTTTAACCCTCTGTAAAGGATAGATTGTTTATAATAAACATAGGTAATCCAATATTTTTTGTAAACGATAGGCATTTTCTCATCATCATTAATATCGACTATCATTTTATCAAATAATTCCGGTTTCTTTTGTGCAAACGCATCTGAAGTATTTTTCTCAATTATATCTTCGTACTGCTCATCAGCCATTTCAATGATATTTTTATTTTTTGATAAAGTATCCTTAAGAATTAATGATGTTGTTTCTTTTACGGTGTCCTTTTTCGATAGGCTATCAACAATGGAAATAAGTTGTTTGTCATTATTCATTGTTTTTATTTCTGCTTTTTTTTCGTTGCATGAAGTAGATAAGTTTACTACGGCAATTAAAATAATAGTTTTCATTATATAATTCATTTTATTGGGTTTATACGTCCAAAATTAAGATTGTGTTTATTTTTAGAATAAGAAAACTGACTGAACTGTAATTTTTTCTTTCCAAAGGGCTACTTATGGAAATGGATGAGGCATTTCAATGAATAAATTTTCTTCAGTAAATAATCCTAAATATGGATAATTAAAATTTCCTGTAAGTAAGTTCAACTTAGGAGTTGTAACTTTTAGTACTTCAAAACCTAATTGTTCAACATCAGGAGCTGTAAGTCTTGTAACGTATATTTCATCTATTCCTTTTTCGATCAATTCTTCCTTTTCGAAATTCTTTATATGATGCTTATAATCTGTTTCTAAATCTTCAAAATATCCATCATCACTCATCGTGTGTAACAGAAGGGGAACTTTTTGTATTAGCTCAGGGTATACATTATATAATGCAAAATGTTTTCTAAAAGAATCAATACCTGTGAAGTTTAATGCCTTTACCTCTTCACCATTAATTGTTCTGAGATTTTCTGCAATAACCATCTCTATATATTCTATTCCTTGATATGCCTCAATACAAGCTTTTGCCAAAGCTTCTTCCATATTAATTCTGGATGCTGCTCCTATGCTTTGGTACATCTTATTTTTCTTTTTGAAATAAATAACGACGACATAGGTTGGGCAATAAGAAAGCTCTCCCAAATCATAAGTGATAATCTTTATTTTTTCGTTATCATAAAGCTTCGTGATATCTTTATTATCTTTGAAAAAATTCAGAATATATTTTTGTGAATATTTCTTGTAAACTCTATTCTTCTGCAAATACCAAAATTTAGAAAATGCATCTCTCTCAATACACTCCAATAAACCCGAAAAAATTGTTTTGTCTTCTGTAACATGGCAAGCAGTTCCAGTGGTAGTATTTATATGAAATAATCCATCCCTTTTTATATTTTCAACATTAGTCATAAAAAAAGGCAGCAGTATTTTTTCATTGTTGAAAAAATTGTAGCTTTCTATCCAATTGACTTCCGTATCATTATTTAGTTTTCTAAGTTTAAAGTTCTCATTCTGATACTGCTCTTTTGTAAAATATAAAATATCTTCTGGACTATAGCATTTATACTTATTACTTAAGTTATCATAACTTCCAAAAACAAGTCCTTTTTCAAGTTGAAATGATGAAGAATATCTTTCAACAAATTCGCCAACAGCAGATAAATAAGCACTCTTCTCATCAAATGAGATTCCTCCTCCTACTATATTAGGTTTATTATTTCCAATAACAAAAAGATTATCTGAGTAAAAAGCACGCTCCAACAAACCTGGTGGCATATAAATATTACTTGCAATCTTTATTTGTGGCCTATTCAAAAAGCCATAGTTCCCAAAATATTTATTTATCATAATGGATTATAAATTTCTATTGGGTTACAAATCTTACAATTAGGAGTTTTAAGAACTGTAAAATTTTGATTTTCATATTGATTAAAGTCAATAAAAATAGCTTTGTTATACAAACCTCTGTCTTTATCTTTTACAACTTTGATAAGTTCTTTATAAATAAATGCCTTATTAATTTCAAAATCTCCAATTTCTAAAACATTATTAACTGTTATAGAATATCCTTCCTTTTGCAATAAATTCTCAACAATAATTTGAGGAGATGAAGTGTTGTAAATTTTTCTTGTTTCTATGCAATTTAAACATACTGTATCCTTAGAGTAATTCATTAAAGGTCCTATAGAAATACCATTATTATATAATTCTATTTGAAAAAAATCACTTTTTGAATTTTGCTGTAACTCACTTATAAGTTTTATATTTTCTTTATTATAATAAAAAGGGGCAATTAATAACGTCAAAAGTGAATTATCAAAATCTTTAATATCTGTATTTCTAGATAAGTTATAAAATTCTTTCACTTCAATATTGAGAGGTAAGTTATGAATAAGATCTCTTAATAATGATTCGTCATTACCAAATTCACCAATGATATTTATTGAAGTTTTTGTCAAATCAGGAGTTTTCAAAAAGGCATTATATTCTAACCATTCCTGAATATTTTCTATATGTTCTTTATCAAAATCCAATTTTTCGGTAGTTGCCGAATTATTTTGATTGTGCATTAATACTTTAATTATATCGCTCGCATTACTTCCCTTAATTTTCTTTATGGTATTAGAGTCGGAAAGTAATAAATACTCATCAGTATCAGTTTGTATGATTTTCCAGTTCATTTCTATGTAATTTTAAAATGGTAAAGAGAAAAATTAGATTACTCTTTACCATCAAAGTAGATTTTTAATGTTTTGTACTTATTTAGCAAGAGCAAGAGCAGCTACTACATGAGTCCGCTGCGTATATATCTTGAACACTAACACCTAAACAACTCTCTACAAGAGGATTAACTGTAATAAGCTGTTTTGTTTCCAGTACTTCTAAAGTCACATTTAACTTTTTCATTTGGATAATCTTTTTAGGTTAGACAATTCCTTGAACAGTTTGTGTTCCTCTCAAGGCTCTAAAGAACATTACGAAAGATCTGCTATCAAATCTTCGACGCAAATATTTAAAAACATCACTTCTAATGCATACAAAGCATTCGAGGATTGATAAATTTCAGAATATTACTTTTCAGTTTTGATAAAAAGGGTTTACAAACAAATGCATTTTGAAGATATACATTTGTAGGATTGAAAAAGGTGAAGCTAATATAAAAATAGATATACTAAACTACCCATCAAATTACTGCCCATCGAAATTGAAACTCTAAAACTAGAAATAGAAATACTTAAAAAGAAATTTCAAGAATAAAAATAAAAGAAAACTCTTGTAATCATAGCGACTTATTATCGCCTATCGCAAAAATGCTTAAGTTAAAAACCTGGTTTTACAATCTAAACTTTTCTTACTCAAGAATTGTATAATTCATTTCCAAATTTCAAGCTAATTGATTATTTTTTAGCATCTTTTGTTGTAGATAAACTAACTGGCCTACTACATCATCGTTTCCAGAAAGATATTTTGTTTTCAATTAAATTTATTGACATTCAATTTTTTTATTTCCTTAAAAATCTCCAAAGCGTATTTTTATTTATAACAAATGGAATATTATTTTTAATTTTAAATTTAACAGTATAAATAATTGACAAACTAACAGTCAATAATCTACAAATATTAACACCCCATGAGCCTATCACAGTATTATCAAAGTCAAAAATCATCCATATCAGATTCATAAAAGAGTGTAACAATATAGGAACCCAAAGGTTGAAGCTCCATTCCGTATAGAGCCAGGCATATAAAATAGAGCCTAAAAAAGTAAGCAGGAAAATCTCTACTAAATCTATAATATGTGATCCCTGATAAAGATGACCTAGCGCAAAAATAAAGGAAGCTATCGCTATAGAAGGAAGAAAACCTAATTTTATAAATCTGTAGAGCACCCCAAAGATAAAAGCCCTATAAATAATTTCTTCAAAAAGTCCAGCGAGAAAACTTTTGGCAAAAAGATTTGCAGGATCTATGTGGCTGTTTAATTTACTAAATAGCAGCCCATAAACCAGCATTGGGATAATAAATAGTCCTGCAAGCGAAATACCTCTACCAAAACCTTTCAGATCCAAACCCAATACAGAAATTATATTTTCCCTAGTAATTATATAGATTGAAACAAATAATGGAATTACAGCCAATACATACACTAAAAAATAGGATAATAAAGAGCAATGGATATAGACATTGAAAGAGTTCATTACTTTTTCAAAGTTATAAGACACTAATGAATAGACTAAAAAAGAAAGAATGGGGACAACAAATAATTTAATTATATTTTTCATTGTTAATACATATTTATAGTACTTCTCAAAACATTATCTTCACGATTCAAAACACTGCTGATATTGGGTTCCAACTTCACATCCGGCACAATACCTTCTCTTTGTGAGGAGTTTCTATCTAAAACGATTCTATAAAGTGGAATTCTTATTTCTATTTTAGTTTCTGGCAACGTAATAGTAGGAAAAGCCCCTCCATTATTGCCATTATATCCTCCTGCAGGTCTAGTTCCTATGATTTTTATATTTTCAAATTGTTTTTCTAAAATTGTAATACACATCGTAGAAGATGAGGCAGTACCTTCGTCTACAATAATCTTTATATCTCTTATATTATTTTCCTTTAATGATTGATAATGATAATTATAGCTTCGGACCTTTGAATTTAATTTTTTCGTTGTAAAAATGTTTTCTAGAGTATATTTTACTTTAGACAGATTAAAATACAGCTTACCCTTCATATTTAAATATTTAAATATATTACTTTTATCATAATCTATATCATATTGAAAAGATTGAGACACCAAATTCTGACACAAAAACATAGCAGACCTTATGTTTCCTCCTAAATTTCCTCTTAGATCAATAATTAATTTTTCAGTATTATTTTTTTTCAAAAAAGTAAAAACCTGCTTAAAGAATTTTTTTGATGATTGCTCAAAGCTGGAAATCTTAAGTACCCCAATATCTCCTGCCATATAAAAGTAATTATTGTTTTGGAATAATATTGAAGATGTATTCCTTGTTATATGTGAAACCATCTTATTTTTTTGAGGCGCAGGAATTTTACTAATGGTGACCATCTCTTTCTCAGTCTGTATACTTACAGTACTATCATTTATAAAATATTCGGCAAGTAGAAAGGGGGAATTTTTTATAAAATAATATTTACCAAAACTATTACCTCCCCCATCACTACCTACCATTTTATTCAAATCATTAAAAACATCTTCAATTGGTATTTTGTTGATCTCAATAATTTTTTCTCCTATTAATTTTTTATTTTCAGAATCTGTGATAAAAAAACCTTCATCATTATTTATAATGGTAATAGGAATGATATTTTTAGCCACAAATGCAGGCTTTGTCACTCCAGTATGAACACACCCTAATGCATAGAAAATTTTCCCTAAGATCACCTTATATTGAAAGTATGATATAGAATCTTCCTGAATATTTCTCTGTTCTGCCGAGATTATCTCCGAAATTTTAGAATTATCAAGATGATCATTATATAAAGGATGTGATTCAATTACAATTTCAAAATATTTCAGATCATTAAGAACATCCTTTTTGGAATATTTTTGTGCGGGAATGTGCATACTAAAAATAAGAAAGCAAAATAGACCGATATATCGGCAATAAAAATGATATAGTGTAGCTGGCTTATTCATTTTTACAGCTACAACTTTGAATAATTTTATTAGCAACTACTGTTGCACCCCATGTAGGATATACACTGTTGCCTTTACTAGTCATAGAAAGGTCTTCTGCAAAAAATTTATTGGCAGTGAAAAGTTCCTTACATAGTTCTGGATACTTGGATTTGAGAAATTGCGCCATCCCTTCTTTAAACAATGTATTCAGAAACAATGCTCTAGGATTATTATTAATTTTAATAGCGCTGTCAAATGAACTAACAATCTCGCCAGAATAATTTCTTCCATACTTCATCGGATCCATACTCACCACTGTTAAATATAAAAACCCTTTCAACGCATATGCTTCACTTTTCTCTCTGTCATTTTTACTTACATCGAATAATTTACCTATGTTTTGCGAACAAAAATTAAAAATATCATTTTTCTCATCCTCACTTTTTGTTTCCTTCAGAGTGAGTAATTTAAAATAAAGAAGATAATAATTAGCTCCCCAGTCATTTTTATACTTACTGCTTAGCCTTTCCATCATTTGAGATTCTTTGCGAAGAGACTCTACCGAATATTCCTTCTCTAAATTTTCAAGAGACTTGAATACTATTTCTTGAATTTCTTTTTCACCAGTTGCACTTTGTTGAGCTTTCGTTAAACCCGTAAAAAGCAAAAATAGGATTAGATAAAAACTTGTTTTCATTATTTCATTATTTAAGGTTGATAATTAAAATATTTTTGTGTTTGATTACAAATGAAGCCTCCTTAAATTTCGGAGGTCCAAACGATCCTCTTGCATCTTGAGAGAAACCGTATAGCTCCAAAGGTATTCCGAGAAAATTCTTATCCAGTTTACCATTTAGATCTTCATCTAGAAAAGCAGATATACATACTGTTTTTCCTAGTTCCAGATCTTTGATGACTACATTCTTTTTATTCCCGTTGTAGTCTACTTTGATTCTTGTAAGGGGAATCTTTAGAAAATTCTGTTCACTATCATAGATCGCTATATACAATATCCCTTTTTTAGGTTCAGGAGTAGTAAATACAACAGAAGCATTCCTCTTTTGAGCATGAGAAAAACTAAAGATAATTATAAATAAAAAAATGAACTGTTTCATATTGTTTGAGAAATAAGTTAATTTTATAAGTCTTTTACTTTGTCTTTTGTTGAGCGGGAGCCTCCTACTGTATAAAATACACCCAGAAAATAAAACCGATCAGATACAGGAAGTATTACTTGCTCTTCACGCAAACCGTTGCTGCTTAGTCCTCCATAATTATAACCAGCAATATTCTTAAAATTAAAAATATTTGATACTGATGCATGAATATAAAATTTATTGGAAAACAGATAAGTAAGATTCATATTAACAGAATTGTATGGTTTTATTCTGGAATTTTGAAACCCTTTTCCATTATTTGGGTTGGTATACGGTTCTCCACTGGAAAATAAATAGGACAACCCTACCATACTGTTAATTGCATCCAACCAGAATTGTGTATTTACCGTCACATTATGTTTAGAGTAAAAAGGAGGTGTTGCAGACTCCGGATAATTCTGATAATCTCTTTTAGAGTCTAGATATGTATAAGATATTCGGTAATCAAAATTATTAAATGTTTTTTTATCATAGAAGAAGAAATCTATACCTTCTGCATATCCATATCCGTTATTATTAAAATTGATTGGTTGTCTTGAATTGGGAGCATATACATATTTGGTAAGGTCATTATATCTCTTTTTAAAAACATCCAGAAAAACAGTTCGGTTATTTTTTTCATAATAAATATTCAAACCATATTGTTCTGCTCTTTCACTTTTAAGATCTCTCTTAAAGTCAAATACAAGATCTCCATTTCTTGGGCTTTGATAATACTGTCCATAATATAATGAGTATTTTACACCATTAGGACTTTTATATTCAGCTCTCACTCGTGGGGAGATTTTAATATCTCTTGTGTAAGAATAATAATCCTGACGAACTCCTGCATTCAAAGAAAAGCCCTTTTTAAATTTGTAGGAATTATCTGAAAAGAAAGATACAATATTGTTATCTATCGCTCTATCTAATCTATTTTTGTCATTATTTTTATCTACATAATCAATATAATAATGCACATTGAGAAATTCTGCCCCGAATGTGCTATTAAGGTTTTTTATAGGAGTAAAAGAAAGCTCAGACTTTATATGAAGCATATTATTATTTACCTTAGATTTATCCTGATCCGAAAAAATACCAGCAATATTTCTATTATTATAGTTATATGCTATTCCTGAGAAAAACTTTACTTTATTTAGATTAAGGTTAATAGTTTGATTGGAATAGATATTTCCTTCATATAATATCGTATTCACTAACTTATTGGAAATAGCAATATCGTCTCTCTGATAATCAAAATTAGTATAATCGAATCTATTGTAAGATTTAAAATATCCATTTTTAAGTTTATAGGTTCCTGCAATTTCCCCTCCTGTCATATTATAATCTCTGTTCCACACATATCTTGAAGGAAATAAAGCTCTGTAAGGCTGTAAATTAACATATTCAACTTTGGTCATTAAAGTAAAGTTATCATTGACTTTGGTATTCAATGAAACATCTGCTCCCACACTTTTCACAGATAATTCAATTTCCCTGTCAACATCATTTGATTTTGTATTAAGAGATAAAATACTGGAAAGTGCCTGTCCATATTCTGAAGAGAATCCTGAAGTAGCAAAGGATACTCCACTGAAGATCATTGGGGAAAAACGACTTCTTGCTGGGATACTTGGTCCAGCCGTTCCAAAAGGACTGCTCATTAACATATTGTTTATCAATACAGCTGATTCTGTCTGATCTCCTCCTCTAACAAATAAACGTCCATCATTGGGATTCAATTGAACACCAGGGTAGGATTTAATAACCGCAGACAATACATCTCCCTGAGAATTTGGTGTCAGAATAAGATCTAAAGGATTAAGTGCTGAAAGCTGCCCTTCGTTACTTTTCTTTTCCCTTACAATGTTTACACCTTCTATTCCTGTTGTTCTTCCTTTATATAGCATCATTTTCCCAAGATCCAGCTCACCGAGCTTTACTTTGTATTCTCCTTCCCCATTATCATATCCATCTTTCTGGTAAATCACTTTGAAATATGATATATTATCAGAAGTTGCTTCAAAGGAAAAGAAGCCTTTGCTATTGGAAGACGAACCGAAAAGCGTTCCATCAATAAAGACATTAACATTTTCGATAGGCTTATTGTATTCATTAACAACATAACCGGAAATCTTGATTTGTGAATAATAACAATTTTGAATAAAAACCATTATTATCAAAATTTTTTTATACATATCTATTCTGTTTTCAAAAGGGTAAATTGTTGATCATCTATAGGATAGACAATATAGTTTAGTCTATCCAGCATATAAGAATTTTCGTCAATTTTAAAAACTGCAAATTTGTTATCCACAATATCCTTCTTTTCTATTTTCAGAATGTCTATCGTTTTATCTTTACTCAACAAAACTTCATTGGAAAGGTATTTATGGAGATAAAACCATGCTTCCCATTGATTGGGATATTTTCTGATGAATATTTCAAAGTGGGAATAAATATTTCGGATGGCTTTATCCGCAAAGTCATTGATATCTACTTTGTGGTCTATTTTTATTTCTTCAAAAAAGTGAACATGAGGATGAAGCTTATCTTCTGAATAATATGTAATAAAAGGAACTATGGGAGTCTTTGTAAAATAAGCAATCTTCGCTAGACCTGTACGGGAATGGATCGTATCAGACAAAAATTTAACTTCAATTGTCTTTTCTTTATTATACACGCCCTTATACCCTGAGTTTCCATCCAGAAATGCATATAATGAATATCCTTGCTTGATAAGCTGAGATATTTCTATAACAGTATTAGCTTTTTCAACATTGATGACTTTAAGGTAATTGGTTACCTGAAACATTCCACAGAAGTGGTCATTAATCTCTAAAATTGATTTTGCTTGCTTATTATAGGTATTTTCATCGACAATCAGTGCAATTTTACTGATTCCATTCAATATCAGAACACTCATAGCAGCTTTACAAAATCCTAAGTGACAGGTAATATAAATTTTTGGCTCCGGACTAATGCCTGAATCATTAAAATTCATTCCTATTTTATTAGAAAACTGCTGTATTTCTGTAAGG
>NZ_QEHP01000142.1:0-43332 GCF_003094695.1 Chryseobacterium sp. HMWF035
ACAGAAATACAATTAATTGGAAATCAAATAGTTAAATTAAAAAAAACATTATTCAAAATAATAAAAAAAATCTTCCGACCATGACTAGCTTTGCTGCCCCGAAACTTTTATTAAAATATTTTTTAATACGACAAGTTTTGTCGTTATAAAGATTCTTTTTTGCATAAAGATCAAGTAAAACTCAAAATAAAAAATGAAAACTGCTGTAGAAATTTGCGAAACAGATGCTCAGGAACATCATTTCAAATCTGTCATTCTTCTGTCAAAAGATTTTGCTCCGCATGAAAGTTCGGTAGCAGAGATTGACACTGCCATCCTCAAAAATGATTTCGGAATCTTAATCATTAAAAACAGTAAGGATCAGACGGCAGAATTTTCATGGCAGAAAAATATTATTTCTTCCAATACGGAAAGTGGCTATTTTAAGGAAATAATGAATGATCTGGGAATAACCGTTCATCATAATGAAGATTCTATTGCCATAATTAATGGTGGAGTGAAACAGTTTCTGACGATTCATTTTATGATTTAATTGTAAAAAATTAAGCTAAATAAAAAAGTCCGCCAAAATAATGAGCGGACTTGTTCTTTATGATAAAACCTGTCCAAGGGAGAACTGCATTTTTTAAATTCCTTTCTTTCCATCCAAGATCATTCTTATCATTTTTACTTTTCTGTTTTCTCTTGTTTCCGGCTTTTTCGCTTCTTCAATCCAGCGGATATATTCCTTTCTGTGTGTATAGCTCATCTTGTCGAATAATACTTTCGCATCAGGATTTTCATTAAAAAGCAATACAATATCTTCCGCAATCTCCACTATCCTTTCTTCTTTGTCTTCCGTTAAAGAAACGGAAACCTCATCTCCGAAAGATTTTCCGAGCTGTTTCCTGATTTCCTGAGTTAAGCCTAAAATATGACACTCCGATTTCATTTTGGCAAGGCTTCCCCGATATTCAACTTTATCGTCAAAAACAGCTTTTATTTTTACCTGACCTTTTTTACCAAATATCTCTTCCGTGGAAAAAGGAAATTCTACAAAAGCCGCATTCATTTCGCCGTTTTTGCTTAATAACTGCTTTAAATTGTACAGAATCTGTTTTCATACATTTACATTTAGCACAATAACCACCACAGATTAAAATTATCCAGTTTTCCGTCTTTAAAATAGAACATAAAGGAATCTTCTATCTCCTTTCCCACCGGAATGCTGAAACGCTGAATATTCTTCTGATCGGTATTTTCGATTTTCAGTTTGGGAAATAGCTTTTGGAAATCTTCAACAGTGGTTTCCTTTGTAAGAATAATATGATGCGACTTGATTTCAAAACGGTTGTTTTCTGATTTCGCACTGCTGAAAATGACAGTATGATTGTTTGAAATAAATTCAGCATTGTTGGTATAGAAAGTGGTTATTTTCCCATCAAAGTTTATAAGATCCTTTCCGTATGTTTTTTCCATCCACGTTTTATCAAGCCATTCAAAAGGGCTTCCGCAGTCCCATGGTTCAGTTTTTACAGAATCATGCTTTGGATAGAGTTTTTGGAATTGTTCTTGGGGTACAATAATATCATTTCCATTCACCTGAACGTTTTCAATTTTCAGGAAATCATCTGTAAATGCTTTAGGTGTTTCATTTCCCGATATCGTTTCTTTATGTAAACTGTCTTGTTTAATAATCGTTTGTAAAGAATCCTTGTCCTGTACAGATTTTAAATTCTCTTTCTCTTTTTTCTGACAGCTCCATAATGCTAAAAACATCAGCAAGGCTGCGAAAATTTTACTTTTCATTTTTAATAATATATTTTTTGATCGGGTTAAAATAATAAAATTTCAGCATAAAAAAACCGCGAAAGTAAACTTTCGCGGCTCCCATATCTGTTTAAAGATTATTTTTTCTTTCCTTTTGCAGGAGTTGCTTTTGGCATTTTTGTTTTGGTGTCTGCAGGAGTGTTCTCGTCTTTTACCAATTGTAATTCGTCGATAAGTCTTCTTGCACCTGCGTATTTATCGATCGTCCAAAGAACGAAACGAACGTCTACGTTGATGGTTTTCTGCCATTCCTGTTCGAAAACGATATCTCCGCTTAAAGCCTCACTGTTTCCGTCGAATGCAATACCAATTAAGTTTCCGTCTGCATCGATTACCGGAGAACCGGAGTTTCCTCCTGTAATATCATTGTTGGAAAGGAAGTTGACCGGCATATAGCCTTTTGCATCTGCATACTGTCCGAAATCTTTCAGGTTATAAAGATCGATCACTCTCTGTGGAAGATCAAACTCCTCATCTCCTTTCTTGTATTTCCCTACAAGACCTGTCATATCAGTATAATAGTTATCGGTAATCCCGAAGTAGTTTCTGTCTGATCGGATTGGCAATTTATCTACCGTTCCGTACGTTAATCTCATGGTAGAGTTTGCATCCGGATAGAATTTTTTCTCAGGCATTGCCTTCATTAATCCTGCTAAGAATAATCTGTTGTTTTTAGCAAAATTATCATCAATTTTTACGAATCTTTCTGCAGAAGCTTTTTGGTCTGCCATAATTCCGTTTGCAATTTTCCAAAGCGGATCTGCATCCAGTTTCAACGGATCCGGATTCAGCATAAAGTTTGTTGCAGAAGTTTTGTTGGCGAAGATTGAAGAATACGCTACATTCGAAAGATTTTTAGCATCCAGTCCCATAATGGTTTCAGAAGCTACATCTTTGTTTACTCTTGTCTGGTAAAGGTTTACCATAGAGTTCATCATTTCGCCTTCAAGCTTGATATTGATGTTTTCGTAGGCTGATTTCAATGCGGCCTCTACTTTCGGCTTCATTGCCAGTCTTCCTGCCATATCCTGTTTTGCATACGCCTGAAGAACATTTCCTACCTGCAGTGCAAGTGCGAAATATTTAGAATTTCTGGAAAGCTGCGTCATGTACATTCTTTCCACGTTTCTGTCTGAAGTCTGCTTGTAATAAAGTCCGATATCTTCTAAAACTGTTTCGTACTCAACCACGTTTTCAGGTTGTACTGCCCAGGTTTTAAATCTTTCTTCAATTTTTTGCTTGTCTGTAATGGTTCCGTTTTTAATAACAGCATCAATAGTACCCTGTCTGTTTTTCCAGTAGTTCGCAACTGAGGCGTACTGAGAAGCGTAATTTAACTGAGTGCCTTTGTCTTTATCCATGTACTTCTTCATTACATCCATCGCTAATTTAGAAGCTTCAACCCAAGCCGGATAATCTTTGTTTACCATCTGCTGAATTCCGTAAGAAGTCAGGTAACGGTTGGTTCTTCCCGGATATCCTAAGATCATTGAGAAATCTCCAGGCTTTACTCCTTTCAGAGAAACCGGTAAGAAATGTTTCGGTTTTAAAGGAACGTTGCCTGGAGAATATTCCGCCGGATTTCCCGCCGCATCAGCATACACTCTGAAAACAGTAAAGTCTGCGGTGTGTCTTGGCCATTCCCAGTTGTCTGTATCGCCCCCGAATTTCCCTAATGCAGAAGGCGGAGCTCCTACCAATCTGATATCTTTGTAGTCTTGGTAAACGAAATAGTAAAATTCATTTCCGTTGAAGAAATCTCTTACGACTACCGTGTATTTTCCGTTTTCAGAGTTTTCAGACTGGATCGCTTTTGTTTCAGCGTCGATCACAGCTTTTCTCTCTGCAGCGGACATATTGTTGTTTAATTTAGCGTTGATTCTTTGGGTAGCATCATCCATTCTTACCAAAAATCTTACGTAAAGATCTTTTGCATTGAATTCATCTTTCTGCTTCATTGCCCAGAAACCGTTTTTCAGATAATCTTTCTCCGGTGTAGAAGCTGCTGCTACAGCACCGTATCCACAGTGGTGGTTGGTGAAAATAAGACCCTGATTAGAAACAATCTCTCCTGTACAGAATCCTCCAAAGCTTACAATTGCATCTTTTAAGCTCGAATTGTTGACAGAATAAATTTCTTCCGGTGTAAGATGCAATCCTTCTTTTTGCATGTCTACCCCATTCAGTCTTTTCACGAGCATTAACAGCCACATTCCCTCGTCTGCCCTCATCTGGACAAAACTTAAAAGGAAAGTGAATAGTAGTAATATTCTTTTCATTTTATAAAATAATTTTTGTGTCGCTAATTTAGTAATTTTTTTACTGTCTGATGTCTGAGAATGGTATGAAAATGGATTCCGGTGGCTTATGAAAAAGATATTCACTGCAATTTTAACAGTTTTGTGCCTGAGTTTTGTTTTAAACTGCTCTTCCGCAGCCGTAAAAAATCCACAGATCCAGAGAGAATGGATGCTGGTTTCTTTTGGCAGTTACTCTAAAGAAGAATTAATAAAAAGCAATGCTAAAATTGATCTTACCCCTTCTCTTGAAAACGGAAAAATAAAAACTTCCGCCTTTATGGAATGCAATAAACTGTTTTTTACATCTGAATTTAAAAAGGAGAGTCAATTAAAAATTTCGCAAGTTGTCTCCACAGAAATGGCGTGCCCGAATATGAAACTGGAAAATGATTTCTCCCAGAATATCAAAACAATGAATCATTACAAAGTGGAAGGACATTTTCTGACTTTAAATGATGATCAGGGAAATAGGATGAAGTTTATTGCGTCTGACTGGGATTGATTTCTTTGTTCTTACTTAATTTCTTCGTCTTCATTTTATCTTGCTAAAAAATTTTTATCATTTTTTATCATTTTGCTTTGCCCACTTTTTTCGGTTAGCTGACTTAAAATTACCACAAAAATGTCCATTTTCCACCACCTCAAAAAATTCTGACCGGTTTTGACTGCTTTTGACCGGTTTTGACCGGTTTGAAAACCCATTTCTTCGGATCATGTTCGGGTCTTCTTCGGATCGGCTTCGGAAAAATGGGATTTTTTCCGAAGGATGACCGAACAACAGTCGAAGGATTTCGGGAGAATTTTGATTACCTTATTTGTTTAATTGTACGCTTCGGCTCAGCTCGGTGGTATACTTACAGCAAAACCTTCTAAAAAACTTTTAAATCAATTATTATCGGAAGTCTTCCAAATGACGGAAACAGGAAGTATACCGGATTTTACTGATGAATTTTCAGGCAGAAATTCATTTAACGGCTTCTACGGATCATAAGAATTGGAATATTTTTCTGGTCAAATCCAAGTTCCTGTTTTTTTCCATAAACCGGCTTTTATGGTTTACAAAAGTTTTAATAATTCGGCTTTCTTTTGATTGTATTCTTCTTCACTAATCAGTTCATCTTCTAAAAGTTCTTTTAATTCTTTTAATTTCGATTTGATATCTTCCTTTGAAACGGATGAGTTTGATGTTAAATCAATGGGGTTATTGGCTAATGGATTTTGTTTTGGCAAAGTATCGTTATTTGGATTTTGCTGTAAGATTATGGCAGCAATTTCGTTGAAACCTCTTTGATTGGCATAATCTAATGGTCTTTGTTCGCGTACATTGGTAAGGCTTACATCGGCTCCGTGTTTGATTAAAAGGGCAACTATATCTTTTTTTCCGTTACACGCTGCGTAATGTAAAGCTGTATTTTCCGACTCGTCTTGAATGTTCACATCAGCTCCTTTTTTCAGGAGTAAATCAGCCATATAGAGATGTCCGTTTTTTACCGCCAAATGCAATAAACTTTCACCTCCAGAAGTATAGCTACTGCTCAAATGGTACAAACTATCTGATGATAAATCTTGAGCGCTTTCCACAAAATCAAGGTAGCTTCCCAAAGTGACTGCTCCTTGTGTCGGAGTTTGAAAATTGACATCCAAACCTTGCTCCAAAAATAATTGCACCATTTGCTTCTGGTTGTAAGCACAGGCATAATAAATGGGCGAAATTCCGTTTTTACTGGTCTGAAAAACATCGGCTCCAAATTCTAAAAACAATTTGGTAAGCATTATATTATTATTGGAACACGCAAAAAGCAAAGGTGTTGTTCCGCTTGAATTAGGCTCATCAACCGCAATTCCTTTTTCTAATAAAAGTTTAATGATGGGTAAATTTCCGCTTTGCAAAGCCAAATGCAATAAGTTGTTTCCGTCTTTGGTAGTTACAAAAACATTGGCTTCTTTTTGAATGAAAAGGTCAATCAACGGTTTTTTGGAATACATTACGGCAATCATCAAAGGTGTTTCGCCATTGTTGGTTACACTTTCTAGATCGAAACCGCTGGCTAAAAATAATTCACAGAGCACTTTTTGTCCGTTTCGGGTGGCAATATGAAGCAGATTGTTTCCCTGATAATCTTTAATGTCGGCTTTTGCATTTTTAGTCAAAAGCAATTTTACCACTTCGGTCTGGTTTTGTAAAGTGGCAAAAAACAAAGGCGTTTCTCCGTTCCGGTCTTCGTAGTTAATGTCTGTACCTTTAGTGATTAAAGCTTCACAAATTTCTAAATAGCCACGATGCGCCGCATAATGCAAGGCTGTTCTGCCTTTTTCATCGGTATAATTTACATCAGTAACTTCTTGTTGCAATAATAGTTCTGCTATTTTTCGGTTGCCTTGTTCACAGGCTAATATAAATGACATCGACATAGTTATTGATTTTGTTTGAGTAATAGTTGAACGGTTTTTTCTTTTAAATTATCATTGCTTGCTAAGTCAATTGGCAATTTGTCCTGCGCATTTCTGATGGAAATATCCGCTCCTTTTTCTAATACTAGTTTTACTTTTTTATAAATATCTTTGGCTTTTTCGGCTTCAAAATTTAAGTTCACATTACAAACTTTGTGCAGTAAGGTATTTCCGTTATCGTCCTGCTCATTGATATCGTCGTATAAATGATTGAGAACGATTTCAAAAACGGCAAAATTTTTGGTAATAGCCATATCCAAAGGTGTTGTAGGACTTCCGTAATACAAACATTTGTGGGTTAAGTCTGCTCCTTGATCCAACATTTTGGATAAATAACGTAAAGAATTTTCGCTCGAATAATTGTCTAATCTTCTGATATATTCAAATAACATTGACACACCATCGGTATTGGTTTCGTCAAAATTCGGGCTGTCGAATTCGCAAAGCAAATCGTAAATATCATAATTGAGTTTATCTACCAAAGCCACGTAAAACATCGAATTTCCACGGTTGTCTTTGTGTTGAGGATCGGCTCCGTTTTCGAGTAAAGTTTGGACAGCCTTTTTGTTGCCTGCATCAATGGCTTTCTGCAAAGGAGTAACATTTCCTTTATTTTTGTGATTGACATTTAAACCATAATTAATCAGTAATCCGAAATATTCTTCAGGTAAATCTAAATGTAGTAAAGAGTTTTCTGATGCATCTATTTCATTGACTTTGCAACCTTTTTGGATTAAAATTTCGATAGCTTTTGCCGGCATTCTTTTAACCAAAGCCCATTTTAAAATGGTGGTGTTCGAAATGGTTTCATCAATATTTTCAATGGCTGAAGCAAATTTTTCAAGGAAACTCATCGCCTCTTCGTTGGGTTCTTCTTTAGACAGAATTTCGTAATTAAAAGCCGAAATAGGTTGCGAATAAAACGGGATATTTCCCAAAACGGTCTCGATAAAGCTTCCAGAAAAATGATCCAGTTCAAATAGGTCTGTTTCTACTAATTTTTGATCTATAAGTGTAAAAATAATATTGAATGATTTATGTTTCAGAGCTTCGGTAACCAAATAACTTTGATCCCAATTGCTGAGTTCTTTGTATGAAGAAGAGTTTTCTTTCAGCATTTCTTCCACCAAAATGAATTTATGGTTGATGAAAGCTTCTTTAAGTGTTAAGTTTGCCATTTCTTGTTTTTAATCTTTTTATCTTCCAATGGTTTTGTGTCGCCAAACGGCAATTACGTTTGTATGAGCGTGATGTTCTTCTGGGTTATTTTGCAATAACCATTTTTGGATGTCGTAAGCTTTGTGAAAATCATCAATTAATCCCCTAGTATTCAAATCCTTTGGTGAAAATATTTCGTTAAAACCTCCACAATTAGTTATAGCGCTAACATTGAAATCTTGATCTAATAAATCGTACCCTACAAATTCGTATTCGTCCACATTTATGTTTTTACAATCTTCCTTCGGTTCAACCACAACTTTTAAAAGATTGAATTTTTCTGTAATTTTCATTCGTTTCATCACAAAATTAAGTGTTGTGAAAAAGTCAGTCGGGCATTTGTCTACAATGTGAGTATAGTTCCAATCGTTTACATTATCGTAGTCTGGCTCTACCAAATTTTCGTTAAGCATTCCATCCAACGAAACCAATTCTTCTAAATGGACTAGTTTTGATCTTTCTAAATATTTTTTCCAAGACAGTTTACCTTCGTTGTTTTTGCTATCGTATTTGCCTCTTGCAGTGTATAAAAATGTCATTTTTTAATTATTTCGGGTTTTCTATGAATGCGTTTTTAAAAGCAGACATACCACTCAATAGGCAACTCCTTGTCTTCATAAAAGAGTAAAATACAAAATCTTCCCTTTTTTTCTTTTTTGAAAAGTTCAAAATCTTAAGGTAAAGCAGTTGATCTATTCTATATACCTTTTTTTATTTGAACTTTATATAAAAAATTAATTTAAATAGAGGCTAATTGAGGATTTTTTATTTTTGGGAACTGTGGCAAAAGGTGTTATTGTGAAGCTAAAATTCCTGTTCCCGTCAAAATTCCAAAAAATCCCGTCTCTTTTTCCATCTTTGGTTTTAAGCCTGTGTTCGGGAATATAGTTCATTATAAACCTGTCTTTGTTTTCATCATACCAGATTCCCATTACCGCCATATCATTGGGATGGCTATAGGTAAGTGTTATTTTGGCAGTTATCTCCTTTTTGCTTTCAGAAAATTCTATTTTTTTATCTGAAAAATAGTTTAATTCTTCCGACCACTGTCTGTTGTGCGATTTTAAGTTGTAAATTTCTTCCCATTCTTTTTTTGCCAGTTGTCGGTCGTTTTCTGTCGGCATAAGTGCAAATATTTTTTGCTGAACAACTTCTATCCTGTATTCTTTAGGATAAACTTTTACTTGCGTTTTCCCGGAAAGGATTCTTTGGTTTTCTATTCCGAAAAATGATGCCATCGCAAAGAAGAATATTTTAATAGGTTCCATTTTTTTTGCTTAATTAATTCAGTAATGTTTTCTTTCTCGTTTTTGCGTATTATTTTTCCATTCGTTGTGCCTGGTTTTACATAGCCTGTTGATACTATTCTTCAATTATCCAATTCATCAGTAAAAAAATAGGTCTTTTAGCAGTTAGAATCATAAAATTTTTGATTTTTTCTGAATCTGTAATGAAACCCAACAATATCAAACATCCAATTCATAAAATTAAGATAAACTGTTTAGTATTTTAATGACACCAATCCGCTAATCTTGATAAATTTATAGGAAGCAACTGAAAACAAAAGGAGTATTATTTGTAACGTTGCCTTTTGTTGTCTCTATATTCATCTTATTGCCCCGAATATATTCTCTTTATTGTAATCGTCCAATAACCTCTTGCTACATACACCAAAGAAGAGGTAAATGTATAAGAAGCACCAGAATTATTATTCATCAGAATACCAAAATTTGCCGCACCAAGCAAATTATTACTGATTAAGGTAGAACTGATGCCACTATAATGGTAGTAAAAATTTTGTCCGGTTGCTGTTGGTAAATTTACTAACGTTGCAGAGTTCGGTCTATGAATATTAAAGGGGTTGGTTCCGTCTATTCTGTGCAAAGACACTTCAACTTCATAGATACTTTGATCGTTGGTGGGAGCCTGCCATTGGAAAGTTGTGCTGTTGTAACGGTTTTCCGGATCGTATAAAGGCTGTAGCGGTAAAAAAACAAACCCTGTTCCCACAGTTGCATCCGGCAAAACTTTAGCAATAAAGACAGTACTTACTGCTCCAATTGATTTTACAATATCACCGTTGGAATCCACAGCTAAAGGCAATGCTCCTGCAATGGTGCTGTTTTTAACATTCGTTAATCGTACTCCACTTTTGTCTGTAATCCCGGAATTGACTTCCAGCTTATTTTGGGGAGTAGTTGTTCCTATTCCTATGCTCCCGTCACTTTTTACTGTAAAGTCGTCCAGTTGCTGGCTTGCAGTGGGCGAACCTGATGAGGGATTATTTTTTTCACCATCAATATTAAAAATTCCTTGTGGATTTTGGGTATTGATACCCACTTGTGCTATAACTATGATTGCACTAAACATAGCTATTAATAAAATAATTTTCTTCATTTGTTTTTTAATAAATTTGTTAACTGTTATTTTTTAATTTATTTTTTTCAAGGTTAATGTGAATGCTTTATTGTATTGAGAAGAGATAATTTTGTTGTAAATATCCTATTGCATTTCTCTTTTAAGGGTGTCTAACCAATAGAAATTATGATTAAAATTTTCTATATATTACATTGCAGATTAAAATACGTTTGTCTGAAAATATTGAACCACTTCTGTTAAGTCTAGACTAACATACTTTTTGGTATGTTCATATTCAAAATGCTTTTTGAAACTATATTCATCATCAAATCTTTCCCACATAATAAATCTTGTAGATACAGAATTATCTTGTTGAATTGAAAAAAAATTACAGCCAGCTTCTTCAAGTGTAAGTTTTTGCAGGATCTGCAGTTCACTTTTTACAAGTTCAATTTGAGTATTATCTTTTACTTTAATTTCGGCTGTGATATAATATCCTTTTTCTAATTTCATATTTCTTAATTTTTTTCTAATTTATTGTTTGGCTATTTGGCCGATACAATTACCTTGTACAAATGTTTCATAGAAGTACTTCAGCTCTTTTGGCAATGTCTTGTTACAGGCAGTGCTATTTTAATTTTTCAATTACTTGCTTTTCCATTGACTTTTTGTATTGTTTTCGTAAATATTTTAATGTCTGCCACCTTTGTATATTCCCGTCTTCGCTTAATTTTACATTAATAATTTCAATTTTAGTTCTGTTTTGTTCTGTTTCATACAAAGTATATTTAACATTAAGAATTGTGTCAATAGGCTTTGAATTCTCATCGTAAATAATAATGTTATTTGTTTGATAATATGGAATATTTCTTGACCTATGTTTTCTGAAACTTGTGCTGATTTCTAAATTATTGTAAAAGTCAACATTGTAACCTAAGGATTTTATCATTTCAATGGTTTCTGCCTTGGATTTTTTAATCGTATATTCTTTACCGATGTAGATTGTACCTTTAGGCATTTCAACTGGTGGCGGCGTTGAAGTCGCACAAATCGCAAACAATGAAACTGATGCAATTCCAATTTTACCCAATTTTAATAATTTACCAAAGTTTAATATTAGTATTTTGTCTCGGTTGATGATTGTATGTGCAATTGGTAAAACAACCAACGCCCAATAATCAGAATAATCTATTATTCTTTGAATTTTCAATGGTGAAAATTGATTTAATGTTTCAATAATTGGCGTAACAAGAGGTGTTTTCCAAATCATAAATAAAATCCCTGTCGCTATTGAAATCCATTTTCTTGTGTTGGGAAAAACATAAGCAATGAAAATTGGAAATACAGTAAGTCCTGCAAAGTCTGAAATTTTCCCTGTCAATGCGTTTGAAAAAGTTTGCTTAAGATAGAAGTCATTAAGTAATAATGTCATTAAGCAGACTATAAAAATTGGATTTAAAATTTGATTTCTATTGTTCATTTTGATTTGTGAGTGTGTTTGGAAGGCATTGCCTGTAACGTTAGCTTTCCAGTGCTTTTTAACATATTCTTTTTTCAAATCTTTCTAAGTGTATTCCTTCATCATCAAAAATCATCCGGAAATCATTCTATGCTGCTGCATCTAAATTTCGCATCATTCCTGAATTGATCATAATTCCGTTTTGCATTCTAACTTTTCATCAAGAATAATTTCAATTCCGTGTTCGTAATCCCAGCTGCATTTAAAATGGAGTTTAAGTTCATTTGGGTTTTCGGTGATAATGATGTCTGTTAAACACAAATTACGTTTCAAAAATTCCTGATTAGAAAAAGTTGTACTGTGAAGCCGTTCTATTTCAATTTTTGCGTATTGGTAATGAATGGCATCTGCATAAGCACCGCCATTTCCGAAGGTATATTGCTCGAAGAATGTCAGTAGCTTTTGCTCTGCTATGTCTTTATTGGATATAAGGTGTTTGAGTGCTGTTGCATTAAATTCTTTGTTTTCGGAAAGGATCGTTATTTTTTCATCATTGGTAAATGGCTTTTCATAATATTCAAAAACGTCTGAATTGTCTTCCCATTCTATGGTGCTGTCTGGGTCAGAAAAATTTTCGGGATTGAATAAGTTATAGTACAATTTCCAGTCTCTGCATATCAAAGCGTCTATCAGAACTTCGTTTTTTTCTTTTATTTCTGTTTCGAGAACTATATAGAAATTAGGATTTGATACCTTCAAATTTTCTTCTGAAAATTGTTGTTTTTCTTTTTTCTGTTTTTCAAAATCAATCAAATCTTGTAGTTCCTGAAGTGAAACCTCAACTTTTTTAACATCAAACAACTCCTCTATTTCAAAATTTTCAGCATAATTAAAATGGGTATTAATCTCGGTTGAATGAAGGCAGTTCGTAAAATGTTTTTTGTAAAAAGCGGAATATTTTGGTTCAAAAATACCTACCAACTGCAACATATATTCTTCTGAAATGATGATCCAGTATATTCTAAAATGAAACTCTTCATCATCCCAATTGTAGGTATAAACCTTACAATCTGAAACTTGCATCGGTAATTCCCAATTTGCTTTACGATCACGATGAAAGCAGTTTGTGGCAATTTTTGAATACTCCTCGCCAATTTCAGGAATATGACATAGATAGTTTTCAGGGCTTTCGAGACTTGCTATAAATTTTGAAGCATTATTATCTTCGTTCAATAATGACTTTGCTTTGCGCATTAATACCCGATCATCTTCTATTGAAAATGTATCGTAATAATCCGGAATATATAATTTTATTGGTTTAATCATTTATTATACTATTGAATTTATGTAACATTTCAGTATATTTTTCTAAAGCCAATCCTCCAACACTGATCTCGTAAGGAAGTTCTTTATCTTCTTTTGTAACAGACAGAAACAATACTTTATTATTTTTTTTCCAAGCTGCAAATTTTCCTTCAAATTCGCGCATGAATGGATTCATCTCTATTATTTCCCAATAAACGGATTCTAATTCTTCATTATTGAATAATTTTTCATAATCAATCTTAGGCAGTAATGCTTCATCAGGATTTTGCTTTATTAAGTCTGAAATTTGGTTTTTATATTCATTAAACTTACTTGTAACACATTCATTTTGTTCTTCATAAGACAAATTGCAGCCATCATTATTAAAGCCGTAAAATGTGGTAGAAAAAGCTAATGTATATCTGGGATAATCAAAATCATAAGACTCAATTTCTGTTTCTAATGTATTGATAATGTCCCAAAATTCAGTATATGACTGATCTGATGCCACAAGTTCTAAAAAGAATTGCTTCGGGCTTTTTTCCTGTATCCAAAATTTTGTTTTCAAATCTTTAATAGATTAATAATTTACAAAACACAAATCCATATTAGACTTTCTCGCTTCACCAAAAATGAAGTCAACATCCTTTATTAAATCTTCTTCATCTGGATAGCGATCTAAAATGGTATCTCTAAACACTTTTTCATATTGCCCTAATTCGTGTCGCTCAACGCAAAATATATGTGGCCAGTCATCTGAAAAAGGGATGGGGAAAAAGGCTTTATACTCCGTTACTATCTCATCCAAATGTGCAGGTAACATAGGCCAATTGTCATCGTTTCTATTAAGCTGTTTTCCAAAATTATAACAGATATCCATAAATAAATAACCATATACTGTGCCCAAAGCACTTCTTGCCCATTTTTCTTGTCCTTGTAAAATAAGATAAGAGTATTGGCTGCTTGTATCTCCGTTTAAAATATTTTCTAGTAACTTCTTTAAAGAAAGTTCTCCTGTTGATACATCAAATCTATTTTCAAGAAACATAATGTATTCTTCATATTCATCGTATCTTAAGGAGTTGAGATAATCTAACTTTTTTGACCCGTATATAGCTTTTATCTTTTCTGCATCTGTTAAAATTACTTGAGTAGAATAGCCCATTTTTTATAGTTTATGTAACAATTATTTATATTTTAAAAAATTTTAAGAAAATTCAGCCCTTTATTCAATAGTTCCAATGATTTGTAAACAAATTAGTAATTAACAGCTATTGTTCGTATATTTTTAAGTTGATGCTTTATTTTCTTTGTTGCAATTCGATAATGGTGTCTTTGTTTTCGCAAATAATTTTAATCCTGTTTAAACCAAATTTCCCCGAGGTAATTATATGTTGATTTGTAAATTCAAAATCTTCAATTCCGCCGTTTGCATTTGTATCCTTTTTCACTTCTACTATTGGTGTAATTTCAATTATACGGCTAAAGTTTTGTGTACTGTCTTTATTAATTCTTTCTGATATGTGAACTTCTTTTATGTTGGGTTTCCAATGTCCATCATATTTTATTTTTCCTTTTATCTTATAAGAAATCAATGCTTTATTGTTGAATAGATGCAAATTATTTTCTACAATATTTACCTTAAAATCATCAATTACTAAATCTTTTTGATGTGCCCACCAAGCAACATTGTAAGTTACTGGTATTTCAATTTTAGGTAAATCAGGTGCATTAGACAAAACTCCTTTTCTGCCAAAATCAGTATGGTAGAGATAAGCCATACCCAAAAAGAGTGCTATTAATAATAGTATTATCACCGTTGTTTTTAGTGTTTTTTTCATATTATTTACCTTATATTGGTATAATTTCAATTATAAGCTTAAGGTTTTGTGTACTGTCTTTATTAATTCTTTCAAACATTGCGCTACTAAAAAATTGGATGCTTACAACTATTGATTGCCCAAAGTCCAAATCAGTGCTTTTTCTTTTGTGGCTCTAAAAATCGTGGTGTGTTTTTCTTTGGGTTCGTGTGAATAATTCCATCTTAGATTTTGAGGATTTTCGGCTTTAAAACTTTCGGCTAATTGCTTGGTACAGGGAGAAATATCCTTATCATCAGAGCTGGCAAACCACACTTTTTTATCGCTTCCAGCTGGAATTTTCGTTAGATTTTCTTTGGCATTTTTCACCAAATACTGATTGTTCCACCACAACGATGGATCAAAAGCAATGTAGTAATCAAACAGATCTGGTTTTAGAAAAAATGTTTCCATTACAAAAAGTCCCGATAGCGACTCGCCTAAAATTCCCCTTTTGCCCGTTGTACGGTATTTTTTTTCGATTTCGGGAAATAATTCATCACTCAGAAAAGCTCTGAATTTTTCTGAACCGCCCATCACAGGAGCAATTTCTTCATATTTGACAACTTCGGTAAAATCTGATAAATCTTTTCGACGCACGATATTTTCAATACTAACCAAAATCATTGGCGGAATTTTTTTTGATTGAATAAGCTTTGCAAAAGTGTTTGCCATATGCGGAAAATCGTCCTTAATACCTCCATCATCTTTAATACCTCCATCTGCCATATACATTACAGGCAAACTGTCTTTAGATTTGCCATATCCTTCGGGTGTCCAAACATTTATTACTCTTTTTTCACCCACATTTTTCGATTGAATTTCAAAAGTTTCGTGTGCTGGAATTGGATCGTTTGGTTGTGTCGTACTATTACAACTGATAGGTACAAGTATAATAATAAATAGAATTTGATAAATAAATTTCATAACGCCCTATTTTTAAGTAAATAACCCAATACTATGGTAACAATTTCGCTTTCGCCTCTTTGAATTCCTGTTCGTCAATCAAGCCTTCGTCAAACAATTCTTTCAGTTCTTTGAGTTTGGTTTTCAGATCCGGATTAGAAGAAGCTGGATTGATATTTTGTGCTATACTCATTCCGGCAAACATTCCCATTGATGCTCCGGCTGTTCCTTCGTTTTTTGCCAGATCCCGCATTGCTTTGAGTTGTTGCATTTGGGCATAATCTACGCCGGCAATTTTTGAGGCATGAACATCTGCCTGAACATTGGAAATTTCGTTAATCCGCTGATTGGTTTCTTCATCAAATGAAGTACCTTCGATGCGAAAATCAATTAATGAAAAGCCTAAATCTTCAAATACAGAAAGCGATTTTAGCTGTGTTTCTTTTGCAATTTCCTCGATATGACTGTCGATTTCGGCATAAGAAAATTTGGCATTAGCGAGATAATTGGAAATAGGTTGCGTAATTCGAGATAAGAACAATTCCTGCAATTCGTAACTGAAATAATCTTCCTGACCGGCAAGTATACTTACAAAAAACGATTTTACATCAACAATCTTAATAGAATAATTACCATAACCACGCAAATGCACCGGAAAAGCATAGACAGGATCGTTATACTTAATCGGAATTCGGGTGCCCCAACGAATGTTGTTGATGTCGGCTTTTCTATAAAACCAAATACCCACTTTGTGTTCACTTTCAAAGGCATTCAGCACTTTTTTCATAGTGGTGAAAAATGGCATATTTTCGGTTTTCAGGTCATACAAACCTTCGGTTTCAAAAATACCTTCAATTTTTCCTTCGTGCGTAAAAATACATCCTTGTCCGGGCTGCAAAATCAGTTTGGAAGCGTTTTTAATCTCGTCGCCTTTGTCGGTAAATTTGTAAAAAAGCTGGAATTCCTGCGGTTTTTCCCATTGTATAACTGCCCGTAACTGCTCTTTGATGGTTTCTGTAATTCCCATTTTTTTTGAAATTAAAAATCTATATCTCCTGCTAAATCTGCCTTGCTATCTTTATAATGCTGATCCCAATGATTTTGCCATTTTTCACTGGTTTGGGTAAGGGCGTCGTAATTGCGTTTCAGTTCTTCTGGCGATAGGTTTTCGTCCATCATTTGCTGTTGTAACTGGCTGTAATGTTGCCCTACAGATGACCAGCTTTGCAAGGTAAGTCCGTAAGTCTGTAAAATCTGAATGCCATCAATACCCACTTCGGCACCTTTGCTCATTTGCCAGAAAATTTTCTGATAAGTGTCAAAATCCGAGACGATTGCCAAAGCATCTGCCAATAACATTGTATTAGAATTAGCTCTGGCAAATTTGCCTTGTTTAGGATTGGTAAAATATTCGCCGTATTTGGTGGCAATGCTCATATCTTGAGCCATCATATCGCCCAATTTTGCACTCCATTCGTCACTGGTTTTTTGCCAAACCGGAAGTTCAATTCCCAGTACATTCAGCACTTCGTTTTCGGGCATTCCTGCAGCTAAATTGGCACAGGCACAAGCCCAATCTTCAAAAGTAATTCCGTTAATAGTTTCCATATTCTGTTTATATTAAATGATTAGTATGTTTTTTTATGTAATTTTTCATAGTGTTCGTATTCTGTTTTTTTGCGTTGCAAATCGGCATCAAAACGGTCTTTGGCATCGTGATTCAGCTTCATTCTTTCGATAAAAAAGGTTTCGTAATAATTGAAATAATCGGATTTGTATTTTTCCCAAAACTGCTCTGCAATTGGCGGACGCTGGTTTTGAATATTAGCTAAAGAAACTTGCATTTTTTGGTACAAAGGCTCACATTTTTTTGCCACGATATTATCGATGATGTTGCCTCCGATTTGTGCATATTTCGTATCCGGAGTGAAAGTATTGGTTGCCTGACAATAGTTACAAGTGACATAATGTGCTCTGAAAACATTGCTTTGAATTGCCAAAGGCGAATGACATTGGGTGCAGGAAAACCGCTGGTTTGCCAACTGAATAACGTGGTTGTAGAAAGTTTGCGACAAATCGGCTTTCAAATTACGCTCAAACTGCTCCAGTCTGATAAGAAGGAAATACGTAAAATTGCTTTCATGCAATTCTTTTTGCAGATCAAGATGGGTGTGCAGGCTCAGCTGCGGATACACTTTTTGTTCCCAAGTTTGGGTTACACCTTTAGATATGTCATTAATTTGTGATTTGATAGCTATCCAAGTTTTCATCACTTCGTAATAATCGTAATTGCTTTCGATGAGCAAATCTTTGCAGGTTTCCTCAGCTTGTTGCAACGACTCTTCAAAACGCTGTTCTATCTTTTGCAGGTAGATTTTCCAACGGTTGATGGGTTCCTGTAATTCTTGGTTCATTTTTCGGCTTTTATGTTGGTGTCGATGTTCATAAACGGTGTTCGGCAATAGTTGCAATGCACCAAATTGGTGTTAATAGGCCTTGGTGCGCCACAACTTTTGCAGGTTTTGGTTTCCACATTGGCTTGGTGTTTAATATCATCATCAAACATGGTGGTTTTGGAAACCTTCACGTTTTGAACTATTTTTTTGAACGGATTGGACACTGTTTCAACATTAAAAAAACTAAGATAGTTCTGTCCTGAATAAAAATCCTAATGAAATTGACAAGCGTAGACAATGAATTGAAAAGCGTATGCCTGTTTTAAAAAAACAAAATGTTTAAATACTTTAGAACATTCAATTTTTCAGCTTAACAAAATAACATACAATTGATTAACAGATTTTTAAACGATAGATTACTTTAACAATCTGTGAATTTACTACTGTTAGAATTTTCAACATTGAAAATTTCAATGAAAGATATTAAGCAAATTAAATATTGATAATTACCCTGTAATAAAAAGCACCAATGAAAGTATTCCCAAAACCAAAAGAATTAATCCTGCCGGAATTTGGTATCTGGTAAGTTTCATTCGTAATGCATTACCTTTTTCTTTGGCTGTTTCGTTACTTTCCAGAAGGTATTTAGAGATTAAACCGTATCCCAATAAAAAGCCCACCACAAATTCAACTATAGCTACAACTAATGCAATCATCCAATAAAGACCAAGGTTCCCGATGTTTAATACAGAACTAATAAGTCCCCAAAAAGCAAGGATAACGCCTATCCAACCTTGAAAAGGTGTGATTTTATCAATAAGTTCTTTAGCATTTGGTTTTTTAGCAATTATAATACTTGATGAAGCAAGTAATCCGCCCAGAATGGCAATAATAATCCCAATCATAATCGTTATTTTAAAAATTTATTAATTTTAAAACAAACCTATTGGTAAATTAGACGAAAATCAAATTCGATTGATAACCGTATCATGTGATTTGATAAGTGTATTTTTTAATCTTATCCTGAACTCTGGCTAATCTTACTAAAAATTGTTAAATAATTTACGTTTGCGATGTGAAATCGGGATTTCGCTGTCATCAATCAACAGCAGACTATGAGTTTTCAGTACTTTAATGTGGGATTTTGCTACAAGATGTGATTGATGACAGCGAACAAAATCATATTCACAGAGAAGGTCTTCATAATATTTAATGTTTTTTGAAACCAGTATTTTCTGATTTTCTGTGAAAAATAAAGTATAAGCTCCATCGGCTTCTAATCTGATGATGGATGAAACCGGAATGATATGATTTCTGTCGGTGGTTTTTAATACAATTTTTTGCTCAGAAAAAGATTTTTCTACAGGAACAATCTGGTTTGATTTTTTTATTTTTTTTGCTCTTTCGATGGCTTCTTCCAGTTCCGTAGGATCAATGGGTTTCAGCAAATAATCTATTGCATTAAATTTGAAAGCCTTTATGGCAAAATCGTTAAAAGCTGTCGTAAAAATCAAGGAAAAATCTCGATTGGTAATTGTCTGAAGAAGTTCAAAACCATTCCCGTCTTTGAGCTGAATGTCCAAAAAAATAAAATCTACCGTATTTTTACTCAAAAATAAAGAAGCGTCTTTAATGGTATCAAAAATAGCCAATACCTGAATTTCGGGTGCAATCAGCTGAAGCATTTTTAAAAGTGCTTTTTGCGCATTGATCTCGTCTTCTACAAGGATGGCTTTCATCTTACGGATTATTTGCTAAAGTTAGTAAAAAAGATACTTCCGTACCCGGAACATCTGTTCTGTTTTTGATGTAAAAGGTGGCTTCATCGTTTGGATTGTTCAGCTTCAATCGGGTTTTGATGATTTCCAGAGCGTGCAGTTTTTCATCGGTTTTGGGATAAAAACCTTTTCCGTTGTCAATGATTTTGAAGCGAAGCTTCTCTTTGTTTTGCTGTGCAACAATAATTTCTATTTTTCCTTTGTGAGAAATGTCTTTAAACCCGTGTTCAATGGCATTTTCTGCAAAAGGCTGCAAGAGCATCGGCGGAATATTGATGAAATTGGGGTTCAGGTTTTCATCAATATTAAATTCGTAGTCAAATTTATTTTCAAAACGCATTTGTTGGGTCGCCATATAATTTTTCAGGGCATCCAGATCTTCTTCCAGTGTAACGAATTCTTTTTGGGTAAAGTTGAAGTTCTGACGGATTAGTTTGGAAAATCTCGAAATATATGTTGCTGTGCCGAGCGGGTTGTTTTCCATCACTTTATTTTGAATGGCAGTCAATGCATTAAAAATAAAATGCGGGTTCATTTGCGAACGAAGGATTTTTTGCTCCAGCTCGATCTGCTTTTTCTCATGTTTGAGTTTTCTACGCTGAAAGAACAAAATAAGTGCAATAAGAAGCAATATAAACCCGATAACTATCGAAAATATCAAAATCCGGTTTTGTCTGATACTCAGATTCTGAAAATAATTTTTCTGTTCCAGAGCCTGAATGACCTGATTTTGATATTTGATCTGAGCTTTTTGTTCGGCTTTTGAAATCATTTCTTCCTTATCAGTTGTGTTCCATTGCTTCTCCTTTATTTCCAAGAGCTTTTTCTGATAAAACAAACTGCTGTCTAAACGGCTGTTTCTTTCAAATAGCTGACTAAATTCACTATAAACAACCGCAGCTTTGCTGTAATGATCCGGATTATTTTCTGAAAATCTGGACAGAAATTGATGTCCGTAGTATAAAGTAGAATCCTTCTTGTTTTTTCTGGAAAAATAGACACAAAAATTAGGATAAACGCTTGAATTAAAAAGCTCTTCTTTTGTTGCAGATTTTTTTGCTTTTTTTAAATAGTGATATACGGAATCCAGCTTCGGTATTTCAAGATAAACCGATGCTATATTGTTATAGGTATAAATATTATTCTGAAAGTTCTTAGATTTCGCATCCTGCTGTAAGGTCTGCTTAAAGAAATGAATAGCTTTTGTCCACTTTTTTTGTTTTTTTGAGAGAATTCCCAGGTTGTTGTAAGTGGAAGCAAAATTTTTATCGGGATTAATTTCTTTTTCTAAATCCAAAGATTTTTTCAGATAAATCTCCGCGTTCCGAAAATCTTCTAATGTATTGTAATAATACGCCGTAAGTGAATAGCTAATTGCCAATTCTCTTGCTTTTGGAATGTATTTCTGTAAAATTAAATTGTTTTTCAGAATTTCTTCAAGTGCTTTTGCCGTTTCATTTTTCTGAAAATATACTACTGCCTGCTGGAAATTCAAACTCGATTTTTCAGGATAGCAATTATCTGTAACACATAATTTCTGAGCAAAATTAATTGTACTTTGAGCTTCGTTAATTTTGTTTTGATCTAATAAAATTGCCGTCTTTTTTGCATAAAGCGTCTGCAAGATTCGGGGATTTTTTTCAGCATTTAATCTGTTGGTGAGCTGTTGTAAGGCTTTATCATATTGGTTTCTTACACGGTTGTCAATAATCGAGTCAATATGTTTTAGATCAAAGCCATTCTGAGCCGTTAAATTGTTTACCGACAGAAATAATAAAATTATGCAGTATAATATTTTCATGGTTTTAAAATTGAGAGCCTTCAGCCAGCAAAATCGTACCTAAAGTACTAAAATAAAGTTACTTTTCAACCCAATCTCGCAGATTTATAATCCGTGAGCAATAATAAAAACCTACTTCAATTGTAGATTGCCCAAAAAATCAGATCCTTTTATGGAGCATTTTTTTATGTACAGAAAAGAGACTTTAATTTTCTCTTGATAATGAGCACTTTAATTTAGTAGAGTTTAGAAAACATCACTATAACTCAACTACATTTTCATAAAAATCTATAAATCTTTCTTTTAAGTATCGTTTAAATTTTATAACTCTCCCCCTCCTTAGCATCGTTTACGGGCATCAAAATCCGCTTTTTTCAGAATTCTGCCGGAAAGCCAGCTATACCTACCACAAAAAATTCGTCTTGGATTTTTTCCTGAAAAATAGTATCTTGTAAATCTCACAAATACAGACAGAATTTAATGCTAGAAAAGAAAGAACATAATTACGAAAAAGCAGTTTTGGTAGGAGTTGTTACACAACATCAGGATGAGGATAAACTTCAGGAATATATGGATGAGCTGGAGTTTTTAGCCTTTACAGCCGGAGCAACGGTAGATAAACGTTTTACACAGAAACTCACACAGCCCGATTCCAAAACCTTCATCGGAAGCGGTAAAGCTCAGGAAATTAAAGAATACGTAAAAGAAAACAACATAGGAACCGTCATTTTTGATGACGAATTGTCTCCTTCACAGCTTAAAAACCTGGAAAGAGAAATGGAAGTCAAAATCTTAGACCGAACCAATCTTATTCTTGATATTTTTGCACAGAGAGCAACAACCTCTTACGCAAGAACGCAGGTAGAACTCGCTCAATATCAATATCTTTTACCCCGACTAACAAGAATGTGGACCCACCTTGAACGTCAGAAAGGGGGAATCGGGATGAGAGGTCCCGGTGAAACGGAAATTGAAACCGACAGACGTATCATCCGCGACAGAATTTCATTGTTAAAAGACAAACTGAAAACCATCGACAAACAGATGGCAACCCAGAGAAACAACCGCGGAAAAGTAGTTCGTGCCGCTTTGGTAGGATACACCAACGTCGGGAAATCTACTTTGATGAATGCATTGTCCAAATCTGAAGTTTTCGCAGAAAATAAACTGTTTGCGACATTGGATACGACAGTAAGAAAAGTAGTGATCGGAAATTTACCATTCCTTTTAACGGATACGGTTGGATTTATCCGAAAATTACCTACCCAATTGGTTGAATCGTTTAAATCTACGTTGGATGAGGTTCGGGAAGCCGATTTGCTGATTCACGTAGTGGATATTTCGCATGAAAGCTTTGAAGACCATATTGATTCTGTCAATCAGATCTTAATGGAGATCAATGCCCATCAGAAACCGATGATTATGGTTTTCAATAAGATTGATGATTTTAGCTATGAGAAAAAAGACGAGGACGATTTAACGCCTTCCACAAAGAAAAATATTTCTCTGGAAGAATGGAAAAAAACATGGATGGCAAAATCCAAATATCCGACGGTTTTCATTTCGGCGCTTACGAAAGAAAATTTCCCGGAAATGAAAAAGCTGATCTATGATGAAGTGATGAAGATTCACATTTCCAGATTCCCGTACAACGATTTCCTTTTCGAATATTTCGATAATGATGAGGAAGAAAGTGCAGAAAAAGATCATGAAGAGCAATAATTCATGAACAGGCTGTTTTCCAACAATACATTCTATTACTTTTTTCTGATCGTGGTAGGAATTAATTTTTTGGGAAGCATCGGAGGAATCAGCAAAGAAACAGATATTCTGATATTAAAGATTTTAGGAATGATAACAGTCGCAGTTTGCCTGTTGGCTCTGTTATCATTCTTTACAGATCTTAAATTTAATCATCTTTTCTTTAAAATTTATCTCTACGGTAAAGGTTTGCTTTCTCCTTTTTGTTTATTGATTTATTTTCTTTACGAAAAAATAACCAACGACCGATATGTTTCCGGAACCTATTTTATGCCCGCTTTGTTCCGGCTGGTTTTAGGATTTGTCATGCTCGTTTTATACAACAAATACAAAATAGAAAAGAACCGATGAAACATCACTTTTTCCTCTTGTTCCTGCTAATCTCAGTTCTTGGTTTTGCTCAGAAATCAAAAATAGATTTCAAAGCGATTGAGAAAGACCTTAAAAGCGAAAAGTCTCAATACAACTACAACAAGCTGATTTTTAAATACAAAGCCTATCCGAAATCTTTAGATACGCTTGAAGCACAGCATCTTTACTACGGAAGAAATTTCAGGGAAGATCTGCTTTTTACAACAGATGAAGCATTTAAAAGTTTAGCCGATGCTTTCAAGAGCAATAATTTTCAGGACTGCATCAGACAGGGAAAAGCTTTGTATGATAAAGATCCTACCAATCTGGATATTCTGCTGATTCTTCTGAAAGCATATGACAGCATTAAAGACGGTGAGAATTTTCTGTATCATCTCAGTCAGTTCCGCGCTTTAACCGACGGAATGAAGTCTTCCGGAGACGGAAAAACAGAAAAGACACCGTATCTCGTGAATTCAGTAGGCGACGAATACATTCTGCTGAACATCCTGAATCTCGGAAAAGAATATACAAGAGGATCAAAATCCGCAAAAGACGGAATTCTTGATATCTGGGAAAAAGACAGCAACAAAGTTTACATCAAAGTATTATATATCGATTATTAATCACAAAAAATTTTAAACACCAAATTAGTGGAATTATACTATTCATTTTCAGCCTTAATTGTTTTAGCATCCATATTTTCATACCTTAATTACAGATTTCTGAAGCTTCCGAGTACCATCGGAATTATGGTGATCGCCATTGTGGTTTCCATTTTCTTAGTTTCTTTTGGAGAAACGGTTTTGCCGATAACTTTCGGACATCTTCACAATTTAATGACCGGCATCGACTTTACAGAAGTTCTGATGGGAGCCATGCTAAATTTCCTTCTGTTTGCGGGAGGAATTCATATTAATATCGACGATCTCAAAGAGCAGTTTGTTCCTGTCGTGATTTTTTCAACGGCAGGAGTCGTGATTTCTACCTTTGTGGTGGGTTTCGGCATGTATTATCTTTTGCCTCTTGTCGGCATTTCGCTGCCTTTTATCTATTGTCTGCTTTTTGGCGCACTCATCTCTCCTACTGATCCTGTTGCCGTTCTGAGTATTTTAAAACAGGCAAATGTTTCAAAATCTCTGGAAACCAAAGTTGCCGGAGAATCACTTTTTAATGACGGGATGGCGGTTGTGGTTTTCACGGTTGTTCTTCAGCTTGCGATCGGAAACGAAGTAACGCTGAATATGGAAAGCATTGGTCTGCTGTTGCTGAAAGAAGCAGGTGGCGGACTTTTACTCGGCGTTGTTCTGGGATGGATTACTTCCCGACTGATGCGTGAAGTGGACGATTATATTATTTCCGTTCTGGTAACGCTTTCTGTAGTAATGGGAGGTTATCTTATTGCAAGACAAATGCATATTTCGGGACCTTTAACCATGGTTGCCGCCGGATTATTCATGGGGAATTTTAATGTAAAATTCAAAATGAAATCTGTGACACAGGATTATCTGATCAAATTCTGGGAACTTATCGACGAAATCCTGAATGCTGTTTTATTCCTTTTTATCGGCTTTGAATTATTGATGATCAAAGACTTAAGCCATTATATGATTCCGGGATTATTGGCCATTGCGGTGGTTTTACTGGCAAGATTTATTTCAATTTGGGGACCTACTAAATTCATGTCTTTCAGAACAAGGTTCAGTCCGCAAACAGTAAAAGTTTTGGTTTGGGGCGGAATCCGTGGCGGAGTTTCGATTGCTCTGGCTCTTTCTATTCCTAAAAATGAAAACAGTACCATTGTTTTAAGCATTACTTATTGTGTGGTTGTGTTTTCAATTATCGTTCAAGGACTTACGATTGCCAAAGTTGCCAATCCGAAGAAGATTGCCAAAGAGGAAGAGGAACAGGAAAGTGTTGCTTTACATAATGCTGATTAAATTATTAATTATCAAATGAATGACATTTTAAAAGAAATAAAAGAAGCTTTAGTTACCTTATCAATTCCCGAGAAAGCAGAATTTTTCCCGAAGTTCTTCAAAACCGGAAAAGGAGAATACGGAGAAGGCGATTTGTTTTTAGGAGTAAAAGTTCCGGATCAGCGTTCCGTTGCGAAAGAATTTTACGCCAGAATTTCGATGGAAGAACTCAGCAAATTACTGTCTTCCCAATATCATGAACACAGATTGACGGCTTTATTCATGTTAATTTCTAAGTTTGAAAAAACAAAAGACAAAGCGGTAAAAGATGAAATTGTTGAGTTTTATCTGAATCATTTACAGCACATTAACAACTGGGATCTGGTAGATTCAAGCTGTTATAAAATTCTGGGACGCTATGCTTTTGAAAACCAGAAAGATGAAATACTAAGAACTCTTTCGGATTCTGAAGAAATGTGGCATAAAAGAATAGCTGTTGTGGGAACGATGCATTATGTAAAAAAGGATCATTTGATCTTACCAAAGAATTCGTTACCAAAAATATGAAACACACTCATGATCTGATGCACAAAGCCAACGGATGGCTGCTCCGCGAAATGGGAGAAAAAAACGAAGCGGAATTAATTAATTTCCTGAATAAACATTACAAAGAAATGCCGAGAACCAGCCTTCGATACGCCATTGAAAAACTGGATGAGGATCTGAGGCAGGATTATCTGAAAGGCAGAATTTAAACATCTGGTCTGCCTAAAATTTTATTTAAAGTTGAAAATTATAAATAAAAATGCTCTCAACAATTTTAAAAATCTTTGGTTTTTAGAGGTTGTTATGCAGGTTTTAATTTGTCCCCGTTAACTTTAGATAAAGAACTCTCAACTTTTGTTGGTAAATTTGAAAATTATTTAAAAACTCAAATATGAAAAACATTATTAAACAGTTGCTCTTACTATTGCCTCTGTTGCTTCTTACAAGCTGTTTTGATATTTTAGACAAAATCAACGTAAAAGCAGACGGAAGCGGAGAATATTCGCTTATTCTGAACGCCAGTAAAAGCAAAACCCGACTGGCATCCATCTCGAAAATGGAAACAATTAACGGTAAAAAAGTTCCGAAAAGGTCTGAAATTGAAGCTAAAATTAATGAAGCGGCAAGAATTTTCAAAGCTACACCCGGAATTTCGAATGTGAAGACTTCAATGGATTTTGATAACTACATCATCAAATTAAGCTGTAATTTCAAAAAAATCGAAAACATCAATGCCGGACTGGAACAACTGAAAGCAAAAAACATCGTTGGAAAAATGGTTCCGGTACAGCTTTACAGTCAGAGTCCGGAGAAAAAAACATTCACCAGAAATAAAGTGAGCAGTTTTAAAAATGATTACGACAAGATGAGCAAAGCGGATAAGGAAGTCTTCAACGATGCGAAATATACTTCCGTAATGCAGTTTGAAAATACCATAAAAACTCAGACCAATAATGCTTACCTGCTTTCCCCGAACAAAAAAGCAGTAAAACTGGAAGCCAACGTTCTGGATTTTATCCTTCAGAAAAAACAACTACAAAATACCATTCTCTTTCAATAATTTCAATCGACAACCATGAAATCTATTTTACAAAAAACACAAATTTTACTTTTACTTTTTGCTTTTAGCTTCGTCTTTTCGCAACAGAAAATGAAGCTTCCGAAAGACGTTCTTTTTTACATGGAAATCAACGGAAAGCAGCTTAACCAGAAAATCAACTGGCAGAAACTGAATCCTTTCCTGCTTGAAGTAGCCAAAGAAGACAAAGAAAAACAGGCATCGTGGAACGATTATTCCAAAACGGGGATAAAATACGATGCGACGCAATATCATTATGCCGTTTTTAATGATTCCGTAAAAACATATACCGCTCATTTTCTGCTGGATAACAAAGAAAAGTTTCAGGAATTCATTAATTCATCCAAGAAAAAAGGACTGGAAATTTCGAAACGAAAAAATTACTCGTACGTTAATCTCGATAATGAAATGTTCGTTGCATGGAATGATAAGCAAGCGGTTCTGAAATTAATCAGCTATGAAAAACCTTATAAAATCGACTGGAATGATGAAGCGATGATAGACAGTGCCGCTGCAACAATTGACAGTGCAGCAATTGTTATGGACAGCGCTGCCGTTGCGGTTGACAGCGCATATGTAGAAAAAGCATTCGATTATAAGGAAGAGATCAAATATCTGAAAGATGATATTCAATATCTAAAGGAAGACATTAAAGAATATCAGGCGGAAATTGCCAAAAAACAAAAAGACATTAAATATCTGGAAAAGCACCACAAATATCCTGAAGAAGAAAAAGATTCGAGTGACAAAAATTATTCTGAAAAAGAAAGCGAATACACGCTTCCGCATATGGAGGAAGAAATGGATGAGGAGACGGAAGAAGACAGCATTTATCTGAAACAGATGGATTCTCTGAAGATCGAAAAGTTTAAGATCACCAAAAAACTTGCGGAAAAGGATTTTGATGATTATTTCAGTTCTGCACCGGAGCTTGATGTCTCCAAAGAAATATTGTCTTTCCGTGATGCGGCTTCCGATGTTTTTGTATATACGGATTACGGAAGAATCATAAATAACGGAGCTTACGGTAAAATTATGAGCCACTACCCTTTCGGAAATCTTATGGGGAAAGCATACAATTCCAATTCTTCTTATAATCTGTATTTTGACAATGATAAGGTAAGACTGGTAAACAGTTATCAGCACAAAAATGAAGCGGTTCAGAAGAGCATCAATTCTGTTTACAGAGGGAAAAAGAATAAAAAGCTGACAGCTCTCATCAACGATAAAAGCATCGGATATTATGCCATTAATGTAGACGGAAATAAGTATTTTGATCTGATGTACAGCCTGTTGAAAGATTCCGGAGACGGCGATTATCAGAAAGAAATGGAACTTGTAATGGAAACCATGAAGATTGTTCTGGATGAAAAGGCCATTACCAAGATCGCGCCAGGAAACGGAATTTTCGTTCTTAATGAACTGAAATCCAAAACCGTAGAATACACCGATTATGAATACGATGATGATTACAATGAAAAGGAAGTGAAGAAAACCAAAGAAATCGCTGTTCCGAATTTCACGTTTGCTTTTGCTACGGAAAATGAAGGGTACTGGAACCGTATTTTCAATCTGCTGACCACGAATAAAGTGACGGCTAAGAAATTCTCTAAAAACGGAGATTTTTATGCCTTCAGCGAAGGAAAAAATGACGGATATTTCGATAAGTTATTCTTTAAGGTAAAAGACGGAATTGTCTACGTAACGACCTCAACAGAGAATATTTCATCTAAAAACCAGTCGGAAATCTCTGAAAAATGGGCAAAAGATTCGGCGAAATATCCTTTGTCGGGAAGGTTTGACATTCAGAAACTGATGATCGGACTTGAGAAAGAATTTAAAACTCCGTCGGAAAGAAAAACGCTGGATCTTCTGAAGAAAAATCTTGGCGAAGTGTATTTTAAAACAGAAGCCAAAGGGGAAAAAATAGAAACGGAAATTAATTACAACATTAAAAATGCTTCGGAAAACAGTTTAATGTATTTCTTCGATGTAATTGATGAAGTATATAAAATGAAAGAATCTGATAAAAAGCCGGCAATTTTATAATGAAAAAGAAACTTTTTGCCTTCGTTCTTTTACTTTTTGCGGGAATGATGTATTTCGTTTTTTACCATAAACAAAATACGAAGATTTTTTCTCCGAAGGAAGCAGATGCGATCATTGTGATTGATACAAAAAAGCTGACAAGACAATATGTTTACAGTCTTGTAGGGCATCCATCTTTATGGTTTGGGAGCAAAAAGAAAAATACAATATCTTTTAGAAAATCGGGAGTGAAAATTCCCGATTTTTTGCAGGTTTTCCATCTGAAAAACACAAAAGTTTCGAATTGGTACAGTGTTTTTGAACTGGAAGATACGAAGACATTTTTATCGTTTCTGAAACAGCAGAAGTTTACGGATCTGGGAAATCAGGTTTTCAGGAAAGATCAGATTTTTATTAAAATTCTTGGGAAAAAACTTATTGCAGGAAGTTCCAGTGATGATTTTGAACGAATTAATAATCAGTTATTTAACAATTCTCAGGCAAATCTTTTTGACGCAGACTCGCTCGTTACCAATGGATCAGGAAGCATTATTCTGAACACAAAAAAAGGCAGCCACAATCTTTCTGTCGAATTAAGACACGATGAAATTGAAATCAGAAATCAGTCTGATTCTTACGATTCCTCTCCTGCTATTTCAAAACTATTGAAGACCGATTCTTTTTTAGAGACAGAACTTGATGCTGAAAATATTAAAAGTTTTAGCTCTATTTTTGATGAAACTTTTGCAGATTCTTCATTCATCAGTAAGCTAAAAGCTTCTGTACATCTGGAAGAGGTGAATGACACGATTATTACCTACAGCTACGATGATAATTTTAATGAAGTTGAAAAGAAAACGTTCCAGAAGATCATTCAACCGAATTATATCATTGATTTTCAAAGCTTAAACCCTGAAAAGACAAAGCTTTATTTTCAGAATAAAAAATGGATCAATGGACAGAAGCAGTTTACGGCAATTCCTTTTCAGCCTAACCTCATCACTCAGCAAAGCAAAGGTTTTGAGATAAAATCTACAAGAAAACCTGTTCAGCAGTCTTTCAATCTGAATGAAAATTATATTTTTGTAAAAAATAATCCGTTATTGCTGTCTTTTTTAAAAACATTATCATCTAAGGAAAAGAAGAGGATTTCTGACATTGATTATATTTTTTACGGAAACAGGAATCAGGATTATTATCTGAAAGTACAGTTTAAAAAAGATGACCTTCCTTTGATTTTAAGGTGGTTAAAAATTTAAAATTCAATGGATGCTTCGCATATTGCCTTACTGAAAACGTTCACGCATTATTTCCTGCATTTCGTTTTTCCCGTATTTATTGCTTTAATCTTTTACAGAAAAAACTGGAAGAAAGTCTATCTTATTTTATTGGCAACGATGCTTGTAGATGCAGATCATCTTTTCGCGAATCCTATATTTGATCCTAACCGCGGAAGCATCGGTTTTCATTTTTTACATTCTTACTACGCCATTGCGGTGTATTTTTTGATGCTTTTTTTTAAAGGAAATATCAGGATTATAGCCATTGGACTGCTGTTTCATATGTTGACAGATTTTCAGGATTTTTATTTCTGGAATCATTAAAATATCATTAATATTTTCTTTTGATATTTCAAAAGTCATCGATTTTTTGTATTTTAGAAACAGTTATGAAATTGAAAGAATTTTTACATTATACATATATTTTTCCCATTCTTGCAGTCGGTTATTATTTTTCCGGACTGATGGGAACGGGTGTTCTGTCTGATGTAATTGCCGGAATTTTATTAACGGGAAGTGTTCTATCTGCGGTGCATCACGCGGAAGTGGTCGCGCATAAAGTAGGCGAACCTTTTGGAACTATTATCCTTGCGCTGTGTATCACGATTATTGAAGTTGCGCTTATTATTTCGCTGATGGTTGCGGGAGGCGATCAGGCAATTACCCTTGCAAGAGATACGGTTTTCGCCGCGGTGATGCTTATCCTCAACGGAATTTTAGGAATCTGTATTTTGGTGGGCGGCGTGAAATATTACGAACAGTTTTTCGCAAGAACTTCCGCCACAACTTATCTGGTTAGTATTGTTTCCATCCTGATTTTGACTTTGGTTCTTCCGAATTTCACCTCCAGCGTAAACGGACCTTTTTACAATCAGGCACAACTGATTTTTGTTTCTATTGCCTGTCTTGTAATTTATGGTGTCTTTCTGATGGTTCAGACGATCCGTCACAGAAATTATTTCATCGTTCCGGAGGAGCATGCGGAAGAAAATTATATTCCTTCGGTTTCAAAAACAGCAATCAGTTTTACTTTTCTGGTGGTTTGTCTGGCGATTGTTGTGATGATGGCAAAAGGACTTTCTGCCACAATTGAAAATATGGTGCAGAGTTTGGGCGCTCCAAAATCTCTGGTCGGAGTCATTATCGCAGCGGTTGTTCTGCTTCCGGAAGGTGTTGCGGCGATTCGGGCGGCTCGAAGCAACCAGATCCAATCGAGTTTAAATCTTGCTCTGGGTTCTGCTTTAGCAAGTATCGGGCTTACGATTCCTGCGGTTTCTGTGGTTTGTATTTTGTATGATATTCCGCTGGTTTTAGGTCTGGATAAGAAAGATATTATTCTGCTTTCTCTTTCCGTTTTTATCGTGATGCTTTCTTTAAGCCGCGGAAAAACGAATATTCTCTACGGAACGGTTTTATTGGTAAACCTTGCAGCCTATATTTTCACGGTAATTGTGCCTTAAATCTAAAAACATTAAACCCAAAACGCAGAACATTAAACCATTAAAGTCTTCTCGCCAAATCCATTTTGAAAGCCATTAATTTGGCAATGTTTTCGGATTTGTAAATTGCCAGATCTGCATTTTCGCCCACAAAATTTTCTTCAACCGTTGTTTTCCAGAGATTCAGCCAACGATGGAAATGATGCTGTTCCATCGCCTGAATTTCATTGATCGGAAAATGAACGCCCATCGGATTTCCTTTGTACGACATCTGCCCGAAAAGGATGGATTCCCAAAACGAATACATCTTGGGCAAATGACTGTCCCAGTTTACTTTAGCAATATCATTAAAGAAAAAACCAATGAACTCATCTTTAACAACTTTAGCATAAAACGAATTCACCAGACGTTCAATATCTTCTCTTGATTCTAATTTTTTCATACACCAAAGTTAGTATAAAATTGTGTGGGAATGTTTTGTGGTTGGGTTGATACATTTCAGGGTTTTGATTTTGTTTTTTACGAGAACAGTAAAAAATTTTCTGTAAGTCAAATTGATTTGTTATCAGATAAAAAACTTACTAAATCTTCAACGCTTCTAAGATGTTTTCCAGATGTTCTTTTTTATTGATGTATAACTCGACCTGATTTGAAGTATCAAAAAACAATTCTACAGATTTATTTTCTTGAAATTGATATGTTAAAAAACTAACTTCTATCCATCCGTTTTTTATTAAATATTCTGTAAAAGAGTTCTTCATTTTAATAAATTTAAATCTAACAATATCTTCCCGCTTCGTATTCCTGGATATAATATTCGATCGTATTGCCGGAACCAAATTCTATAATTTCTCCATCAACATTTTTGACTAAAAAAGGAACATTTCCAACTAAAGTATTATACTTTTCATCTCTTGTAACATAAAATTCTTTGCTTACATAGAAAAAAATCATTCCATAACTTTTTTTAATAGTAGCTTCTTTGAAAAGAGAAAGTTTAATCCCAGATTTTTTACCGGATTTATCAATATGATCTTGAGCTATTTGGGTAATTTCCTTTTCTGTTAACATAAGTTGTTTTAAAGGTTTTACGATTTCAATTTACGAAAAACAAAAATATTACCTCTTTTATGAGACAACCTATTTTGTTCTTATTTATTAAATCTCTAGTTCTAAGAACTAAAAATACAAGCAATAATAAGGTATTAAAAATATATAAGTAATTCTCATAGCTGTTATATTTCTGGTTGTAGTAAAACAGTTCAGAAATATTATGTACTAAGTTTAAATAAATCAAGAAATAAAAAAGAATGCTTAAATAAAGATATTTTTTTAGACTACTCCTAAAAAATAGAAAATAAAGAAGTAAAAAACTATTTAAAGGTAATGCTAAAATCCCCCAAGAAGAGTTAATATCATTCCAATGAAATATATTTATCCCAAAAATTAGCAAAAGTGTCCAAAAGTCAATCTCTTGTTCTACATGCTGATTTTTTCTTTGCACCAAGAAAAAAATAATATAAATAATGGCTAGGATTATTGTATGGATTTTAATCCATCTTTTTACCACCTCATAACATTCTGTAAATCCATCGCCACAATATAATCCGTAATCTATAATGTCACTTGAATAAAAGTAAATATATCCGAAATAAGCAGTAAAGCCTGCTGATAAGATCAATAAAATAAATAAAAACTGTTTTTGTCTCATTTGTTTTTAGAAATAGCAAAGCAATATTAGCTACTTATGTTTTATTTTTGAGGGCTGTAATTTCGGCTTGAATTGAGCATTAGTTTCTCAATTGTATAGTTTTCAGAAAGTAGATGATTTATAGAAAGTGGTCAATTAACACTAGAAGTTGGATAGTCAATCCTACTTATTTTTCCGATTAAGGCATAAAATATTCTACTTCTGTTGCGTAATTATATTCATTATTTTTTTTCTCTTCTGCTGTTGGTTGTTTATTCCTAAATTTTAGTATTTTTTCTTTTGTCTTATTCGTTACTAAATAAAGCGTAGCATCTCGATCATTATCATCAATCTCTAAATTAAAAATAATTATCTTTAGCTCTTTTTTTTCTACAAAACTTCTAAAGCTTTTTGGCATAACAAATTTTGAACAATAGAAAGTTTTTTTTGCTTTATCTCGCCATCCCAATTCAAACTCAACGGGTAATTTTCTACGGAATTTTTCATATATACCTATCCCTTGTTCGAATGTTCCGTCTAAAGAAGTAAAACTGAACCCAACCTCACGTTTATTAGGTTTATTAAAATCAAAATAAATATCATATTCCCTTTCATTATTAGCCCATGCTTCATAAGGGATTCCATGGTGCTGCCAGTAGCTGTAAGTATTACCCCATGTTTTAAAATCTTTTGTTTTTAAGCCTGCCCCTACAGTTTCATCTTTATAGCCATTCAAGTGTCCTTTTGCTACTTCTAAATTTACATATTCATCTGCCTTTTCATCCAAAGCTTGAAACCAAACCCGTATCCAGCCTCCAGGTGCCATACCTACCACCAAATGCCCTAAATTGTCTTCGTCATCAAGATTATATTCATTAAATAAATCCCTTATCTTTTCTTGTGGGAGTAGTACTTTTCCTTTAAATCCTTTACCATCTACAACACTGTAATAGTCTATATACACTTCTTTTGGTACATCTTTCCATTTCTCCCCAACTACCGCACCATAGCTCTGTCCCCAACCAGGAGCAATGCTTGTATTACTTCCGTTTCCAGCATTCCCAAAATCTACATTCCCCGCTACAGGATAATACTTGGGGGCGGAAATTCCCGCCTCCCAAATGTATTTTTTTTTGTTACAAGACTGTAAAAGGCTAAGACTTATCATAAGTATCCAAATTAGGAATGTAGTATTCCCTTTTATAAGGCGGATCTGTATATTCTTTTTCATAGGTAAAGTGAGGTACATTGGCATAAGCAAAATTATAATGATCTAATGCATCTGCTAAAGGTGCATTGAAATTTGCTGATAAATGTACAAAATTCTCCATAAGATAGTTGTTCATTTCAGATGAAATATGATAACGTCCCTTTTCATCAATAAGATTGGAATAGGTAACAACTTTTCCCTCTTTGTTTACCCAGCCATCCTCTGCTACTTTTTTTAGCAATTCATAATATGTTTTCAGATCTTTTTCTTTCCCATCACCTGTGGGATAAATATATTCTTTAGGGTGCTTTGTTTTACTTTCAGGCAGTGTAAACGGTACATCAGCATAAGTGGAGGCAATATATTTCATTACATTCATATAGACCAAGGATAGTTTGTTATTCAATGGACGTTTAGAAAGAAGCTTGTGATGGTATCCTTGTAGCTTATAATGCCATTCTCCGTCAGTTTTATACCAATCATTTCCCATGAAATCTTTCTCCAACAAGAGATATTTTGATTTATTGATATGAGACTCTAAATCTTCATCCATACTTCCGCTTAATGTGTAAGCCCTGACATGATGCATTACTTCCCAGTACAGTATGGTCTGATCATCTGGGCAAAGCTTTTGAGAAATATACCAGTTACGCAATAATTCTTTCTGCTGTTCCAACTTTTGTTTTTCAGAAATACTTGCACCCACTCCTAAATCAAAAAAATGTAAGGTACAAAGCTCTTTTTGTATTTGCCAGTATGCCCCACCGACATCTGAATGTGCTCCCAAAACACCAATTTCTTTTGCATGGGTAGTATTCAAAATAGGTCCTATGGGTGTAATGGGAAAGTTATCTCGCCACTCGGTTTCAGCCTTTAGCTGTAAAATTTTTTTAATATTAGGATTGGACAGATCTGGGTTTACTTTCTTTATTCTGCTTATACCCTCTACAGCTGCACCTATTACAGGCTTTAGCTTTATAGGACTCAATGCTACTGCCAATACTTTTGTAATAGGATTTCTCGTAGCGTCTATAATTCCTTTTCTTTCGAGCATCTGAGAAATTACCGTGTCAAATAATCCCAAAAACTCGACATTCACATTGTATTTTGGATAATTAATTCCCTTTTTTTGAAGGATATTGCCCAAATGTCCCCCTATAAAAATATCTCTCTCAGGTGCATTGAAGCGTTGTACCAATCGGGTATTATCCTTTTCTACTTTATACGCATCTTTTTTGTATTGTTGGATACTTGGAAGACTGTCTTTTATTTTCTCATACTTTTTAGCGGCTGGTCGTTTAATTTCTGTAATTGGCATATTTCCACCGCTTCCCGGATTTTTATCTTTTCCTATTTTCAAAACTTCGTTACTGAAATGTCTTGCCGCTGCAGCACCTCGGCTGAATCCGAATACATCAAACTGAATAGATATAATCTCTAAAGGTTTATGGATAGTTTTTTGCCTTGCTGAGAAAACTTTTATTATCTCATCAGCAATGTTCTGACACGCCTGCTCCACTCTGGATATCACACCCCGTTCTCCTTCGCCCATACCGGAACCCACCATATCATCTTCTTCGTCCCGTAATGTGCCAATGCCTTCTATATAAAATTTCATCTGAAGACTTTGAAATTTTACATCTTGTTCCCACTTTCTTTTTTCTTCATATAAATCGTGAAGAAGTGCAATATTGGAATAGGTATTCCAATAGCTGCTCCCCGATTCTATTACAAAGCTTTTAAAATTCCTAATTTTTTCTATTTTATCTTGTTCCAATGGAGGTTTACTATACTTTGGATCATAATACACTGTATCAGAGTTATATCTATTATTTCCTGTCCCATCAAAGAATACTCCAATACGAAGTTGTACTTTTTCTGTTTTTTCAAATGCTTTATATTTTCTTTTGTTCGTTCCATATGGATCAACATCCGCCACCCCGATATCTGCAAGGTTTCTAATTCCTATATTTCCTGTTTTCATTTTTGTTAATTTTAAATGTTAGTAAAAAAGAAAGCGGTGGTTTCCCACCACTTTCAAAACAAAGTTTAACCGTTGTTATACAGGTTTTATAATTGTACTTGGCAACGTTGTCGCTCCATCACTATGAGCCAACTGCGCCTCTGTATCCAATTTGAAGCTTGTTTCAAACTCCAGTTCCTTAGGATTTTCACAATTCTTAGGCTCGTCTTCTGGGAAGATTGGTAGCGGATGAAGCGGATCAACCGGTAATCCTGTAGAAGATGCCTGAAGAATGGTAAGCGTCGTAGGAACTCTTGTGATCCAGTATTTCCCTTGCGAAACTCCTGTAGGCTGTCTCATCTCGTCTACAATAGACATATACATTGGGTCTCCGATCACAGGAACTGCTCCTCCGTTCCAGATAATTCCTGTTTCCATAAAGAACTGTACAGCGGCTTCAAAGCCCGGCTTTACAGTAACAATGATTCTCGCCATCCCTGCCTGAAGGAAACTTCTGAACAAAGGATCCATACTTTCGGTAAGGTAGAACTCCTGCCAGCTTTTACGGTTTGCCCAATAGTAAGGATAGAAAGTATAATCCATGATTTCCCACTCAAATGCCTGTTCCATGAACTTTGCCAAAGCAGCATACTGATCAAGATTATCATTCAGATAAACTTGGAAGTTATCCATTTTGGTATTATCATTCAATGCGTTTGTTGATTCATACCCAAGTGTATTTGAGTTAAGGTAATCCTGCAACAGGTAAGCGATACAGTTATGCTTCAGGGTATCATGCTCCATATAACGGTAGAAGTTCCCCTGTCTTTCTTTTGCTTCTGCTTCTTTAGCTTTTTGCTCCTCGTCTAAACGTGCCTGTTCTTCCTGGAATTTTTTATACGCTTCTTCGTACGCCTTGATGATAGCATTAAAGTTTTCTGTAGCCCACTGAAGCATATAAGCATCAGAAAGGGTACATTTAGCTTTCACAACCAAACCTACCTGTGTTGTTCCGTTTTCTCCTGCATACTGCATATTATAATCTCCAACAATATTAATTCCGTAACTTGTGTAACTGCTTCGAAGCCAACCCTGACGATGCGGATTTTCAATATGCTGCGAACCTCCTTTTAAGTTATCAAATGTTAACCAAGAACTATTTTTTTTGAATCTGTTATAAAAAGCATACGTTATTTCAGCTTCATATGCTTTATAATTTGCAGGAATACTGATTGGTAAAATTCTTGGTGTCGCACTATTATCCAAATCTATTTCTACATTACTGGTTACAGTAAGATTAGCATTAGGTAAATCAGTAAGTGTAACTCCATAAATATTCGCCCAATATTGCAATAATTCTTTAGTTGCAGCCTTTGGACTGTCCATTGTTTTAGGAGATGGGGCAGTTCTCGGATCTACCGGAGCCGTAAGCACCTGCGCTTTGGCGACCGCAACTGCCAGACGATGCAGTCTTGAAGGTTCAGGAACCATAAATTCAAACATGGTACGTACCCCATAATTGTAAATCTGGTTTTTCATCTTCTTATCGATCCATCTGTAAACGCCTGTAATGTGTTTAGGCTGTGCTGCATCTGCATCATCTGTTTCAGTTACTTTTCCTCTGTTGTCAAATTCATGAACATTGGTTTCCGTGTATTCTTTAATGATCTTTTGTACTCTTTCTTCAGAAATTTTGGTCAATACTCTTTCCATCGCTCTTTCCGTGATTTCCTGAGATTTAGCAACAGCCTGCCTCGTGCTGTCATGCTGCGCGGTATTGTTGGCATAATCGGCTCCTACTTCAAAGTACCAAGTACCCGATTTACCAAATCTTGCGTGAGCATTGAAGCTCTGTTGCTTATCCAGTTCTTTCGCTACTTCCGTCTGCATATCTGTTCTGGAAGTTTTGGAAGTATCAGAGATTTTTTCTGTTTCCTGAGACTTGGAAGTCGTATCCGTAATTTCAGAATAATCCCTTGCTACGGAAGATTTATGCCTCAGTTCACTTGCCATCACGTTCTCAATATTGGAAACTTCTCCCGGAACATAGGCGTGAACACTCTGCACGACTTTCAGATAATCGGCAACTCCTAATCTTTTGATTCCGAAGTTTCTGCGTTTCTGGATCTTTACGTTTTCCGGTTCTTCCGGATTTTCTACCACTCCTCTTGTTAGAGTAAGCATTCCGGTTAGACTGATATCTTCTTTTGGGTACAGCTGTCCAAGATCTGTGGATGCTTTACTTCCATTATCAAAAATAATTTCGATTCTGAAAGCAAGACTTGCTCTGAACTTATTGATAAGACAAGTTGGCAAAGTAATTTTATCGTTGATTACCGGAATATTGCCGAAGTTTTCTTCAAAACTTCCTGCGGTATCGCTTGTAGCAAAAATTTTTGCAGAAGCAACGTTCCATGAAGAATCTGCGACTTCAAAAGAGAAATTAACAAATCCTCCCGCTCCCGAAAATCCAAATGTATTGTGGGAATAAAAACTATAAGCCATTGGTGTCCTTGCCGTGCTTTGCACCACCGGAACAGATGCCCCTGCAAGATTAACATACTGCTGCTGCTGAAGTGGTGAGTTTTCCAGTGCGGTCTGCATAGAAGAAGAAATATGATTCCCGATGATGTTTAAGGCATCAGAATAGCTTTCTAATTCATTATCAAGCGTGATGTTTTGGGAACCTATTCTTAACATATGGTCTGAAAGAACTTCAATTCCATATTTTTCAGCTTCTTCAGCGGCCTTCTGATGATCGAATTCTGCAAAGAGCTTGATGAAGGTGTCTAAAGATTCAGGAGAAAGGTTGTCCTTCAGATCCAACAGATTAATTTCGTTTTTGTAAGAAAACTGAAAAGGGGCGACCTCATATCTCTTCAACTCCTCGTACATTCGGAGTTTTTCTTCTTCAGGGGTTTCCTTCGTAATTCTACTTTCTACTTCCTCTAATTTTCTTTCGTACAGTTCAAGGGCATCTCTATTTTGTTCCTTATAGTTAGCATATGCCTCCTGATAAGCCTGTTCACTAACTTTATGGTATCTTTTCTGAAGCTTTTCCAATTCTGCGTTAAGCTTTTCCAAAGCTTCTTTTTGATGAAGTGCTTTGTTGGCAGACAATAAAGCCTGTGTTTCAGATTCTAATCTTTGCGAAGTTCTTGCACTCAAAGCATTAGCCGATGTTCCGGAAGCAGCTCTTGAAGAGACAGACCCCGCGGTAACAGCATCTTCAGAGAATAAAAACTTAGGCAAAACGATTTTCCCATCCAATGCCTTTTCCAATGGTTTCCCTCCATTAGCCTTTATGATTTCAGGATCCGCTAAATTCATACTTTGGGCAAAGCCAATATGGATTGCCATTAAAATATGGCTGATTGCTTCTTTCACATAGAAATCTCCCTGAGTAACGATCTGGAAAATATAATTGTTCCAAAGAGTTGAAAAGACTTTGATTCCATCTGCTGTAAGCTCTTTATTGTTATCAATAAGATGACTGTAATAATTTTTTACATCGCTTAATTCGTTGGCGTTAAGCTCTTCTCTTTTAGAAATTTTCCTCCCGATAATCAGAAGTTTCCCGAATTCTCCTTCTTCAATTTTCTTTTCTGTTTCGAATCCGGAATTGCTGAATGTTCTTGCCGCATTTGCCATTTCCGAGAGCTTCGATGCTCTTGAAGATTTTCCTGCAACGGCAGTATCGAAAATTCCGGTAGCTCCTTTTGGTCTGTGGATAAATCCTAAATTTCTTTCTTTGGTTTCTGTAAGCTGTGGATTTCTTAAGCTCACGAATCTGAAAAGCGTCTGAGACGCATTGTTTTTTCCTGACATTTTGTAAATTTGTTTGGTTTTATAAAGGTTAAGATTTGAAGCCTCTTTTTAGTAGAGTCACTTCAGGTTTTAGCCTTATTTTTTTAGGTGGTCTTCAGGCTAAAGTATGTCCACCATGAGTTTTAAAGTCTCTTTTCACTTTCTGTGTTTTTCTATACTGCAAATATCGTCCGGCGTGGCGACAAAACTCGTCGTATTAAATTGATTTATAATTATTTTCGATAAAAATTCATAGATAATTGAAAGTCAATGAGAAAAATTTCCGAAAGGTTTTTTGGAAAATTTGAAGAGAAAATTGTCTTATATTTTAACCTTTTTCAGAAAGAGATGAAAGAATTCTACGAGCTGCTTTTTGCCATTAAAGTCAAACTAAAATATTCATATTTTAACTAAAAATATTCACACAGACTTTTGCAAATTTCATCACAACAATATTTTATCTTTGTATGTTGATTTGAATTCAAATGGATAAATAGGTAGATTAACTTGTTTTTCAATTTTAGAATCAACAGAAAAAGTAAAAACAAAATGATATAAAAATGGCACGGGGATTCAGAAAAAAAATTCAGCAGAAAAACACCGAAAACAGTGGTTTTGGCAGCAATGTTTCGGGAAGATTCATTAATAAGGATGGTCTTCCGAATGTTAACAGAAAAGGAGTGAATATTTTCAACAGATACAGTTGGTATCATACGATGCTGGATTTATCCACATTCAATTTTCTTTCTTATCTGGTGATTGCGTATGTTTTAGTGAATTTATTTTTTGCTTTAATTTATTATCTCATTGGTGTAGAACATTTAACGGGAATTGATAAAAGTAATCCGGTAAATGAATTCATCGATGTGTTTTTCTTCAGCTCCCAGACGTTTACCACAGTAGGATACGGAAGAATTGCTCCGGTAGGTTTCATGGCAAGTCTGGTGGCTACTTTTGAGGCTTTTTTAGGATTGCTTACCTTTGCCATTGCCACGGGACTTTTTTATGGAAGATTTTCAAGACCGAGAGCGTATCTGAAGTTTTCTGATGTTGCCGTTGTCGCACCTTTTAAAGAAACTTCAGCATTAATGTTCAGGCTGGCTCCCTATAAAAACAATGCATTAACGGATGCAGATGTAGTTATTACTACCGCCATTGAGGTGATGGAAAACAGCTCACCGAGAATTAATTTTTATCAGCTGAAAACGCAGCTCAGTAAAATCAATACTTTGGCTCTGAACTGGACGATTGTACATGAAATTGATGAAGAGTCTCCGTTTTACGGTTTTTCAGAGGAGGATTTTAAAAATACTGGCATTGAAATTATTGTTCATATCCGTGCTTTTGACGAGGTTTTTTCAAATACGGTAGTACAGAGAACCTCTTATGTAACGAAAGAAATTGTATACGGTGCAAAGTTTATCCCGATGTATTATCCCGATAAAGATAATCTTTCCACGGTGCTGAATCTGGATAAAATAAGTGACTATCAAAAAGCAGAACTTCCGGTATTCATGGAAGAAGAAGAATAAATGGATTTAGAATTTTATAAAAAACAGGCATTACAAAAACAAAAGGAACATAAAAAATTTCTGGACGGGCTGAAAAAGAAACCGCCCAAAAATCTGGATTATATCGTTCAGGAAACGCATGAAGAGGTTTTTGAAAGAATAGACTGTCTGCAATGTGCCAATTGCTGTAAAACAACAGGACCGCTTTATACCGAAAAAGATATTGAAAGAATTTCTAAGCATCTCCGCATGAAACCTGCCGATTTTGAAGCAAAATTCCTGCGTGTAGATGAAGATAATGATAAAGTTTTGCAAAATTTGCCGTGCTTTTTTTTAAATGAAGACAATACCTGCTCCATCTATGAGGTTCGTCCGAAAGCATGTAGAGAATATCCCCATACCGACAGAAAGAAGATCTACCAGATCAATAATTTAATGATTAAAAATACTGTCATTTGTCCCGCCGCATATGAATTTGTAGAGCGAATTATGAAAAATTTAGGAAAATAATATATAATTCAAAATCCGTCTTAAATAATTATAAAGTCCGTTAAATAAAGACTTCCCGCATAATATTAGACAAAATTCCGGCGTTTAAGTTAAACAACCATTTAAATATTAATATTATGAAGAAGTTAGTTTTAACAGCAGCGTTTACATTAGTCGGAGTAATCGCGGTATCGGCTCAAACGGTAACATCACAACAAAGCCCGTCACAAAATTCTAATAATCCATCGACCACTCAAACCCAACAGAATTCACAGGCAACCACCAACTGGGAGACAACTTCCGGAACGTCAAGCCAAAACCAAAATACAGGCACCACTGCCACTGTTGAAGCAACAACACCCGCCACAACAGCATCCGCAGAAACCACTGTAAATGCCAATACAGAAGCAGTAGCAGACACCACCAAATCTACAGACGCCATAAAAGAAGAAAAGAAATCCAAGAAGAAAAAGTCGAAGTAAGTATTTAGTTGTTCCTTAGAATTGCAATAATGTTTTGATTTTCAATACACTGTAATTAAAGTATGTTCAAAATCATTGTAAAAAATTGCAGAAAATCGTATTTTTAGGGTATAAAAAGCGGCAAAATGTTAGGGAAAATAAAACCCGATTTACAGCAGA
>NZ_QEHP01000142.1:43342-43483 GCF_003094695.1 Chryseobacterium sp. HMWF035
GCTCAGAACGATCGGCAAAAGGGTGCTTCGGGAACTGGAAAGAAAGCTGCCTTCGACTATTTTAAAAGGCTACGAAGAGGTTTTTAAAATTTACCTTAAAGCACTCACCCAAGAACGGACTACGAAAGATAAAATTTACAG
>NZ_QEHP01000142.1:43493-43803 GCF_003094695.1 Chryseobacterium sp. HMWF035
GCGGAAGACCTTCTATTGCTATCCGTAAAATAGCAGGAATGCTTTTGCTCAAGGAGATGTTTAGAGAAAGCGATGAGACGGTTGTAGAAAGATGGGTGGAGAATGCTTATTGGCAATATTTTACAGGAGAAACCTTTTTTCAGACCGAGCAGCCTTTTGACCCGAGCAATTTTGTACACTTTAGAAAGAGAATTGGAGAGAGTGGTTTAGAGTTTCTTTTGGGACAAAGCATTTCACTTCATCCCAAAGCCAAAACAGAAGATGAAGTTCAGATTGATACTACTGTTCAGGAGAAGAATATCACGTTTCC
>NZ_QEHP01000142.1:43813-44227 GCF_003094695.1 Chryseobacterium sp. HMWF035
AAAACAGAAGATGAAGTTCAGATTGATACTACTGTTCAGGAGAAGAATATCACGTTTCCTACTGATGCCAAACTGGCAAAAAAAGTGATTGATAATTGCGTAAAAATAGCCGAAAAAGAGGGAGTTGTCCAAAGACAAAGCTACAAGAGAGTAAGCAAACAACTTCTGAGGGATGCTTACTTTGGACATCATCCGAGAAGGAAGAAGAAAGCCAGAATGGCAAGAAAAAAACTTAGAACGATCGGCAAAAGGGTGCTTCGGGAACTGGAAAGAAAGCTGCCTTCGACTATTTTAAAAGGCTACGAAGAGGTTTTTCAAATTTACCTTAAAGCACTCACCCAAGAACGGACTACGAAAGATAAAATTTACAGTCTTCACGAGCCACAAGTTGCGTGTATTGCGAAAGGAAAATCG
>NZ_QEHP01000142.1:44237-44891 GCF_003094695.1 Chryseobacterium sp. HMWF035
TTTTGGACATCATCCGAGAAGGAAGAAGAAAGCCAGAATGGCAAGAAAAAAACTTAGAACGATCGGCAAAAGAGTGCTTCGGGAATTGGAAAGGAAGCTGCCTTCGACTATTTTAAAAGGCTACGAAGAGGTTTTTAAAATTTACCTTAAAGCACTCACCCAAGAACGGACTACGAAAGATAAAATTTACAGTCTTCACGAGCCACAAGTTGCGTGTATTGCGAAAGGAAAATCGGGAAAAGCATACGAGTTTGGGACAAAAGTAGCGGTAGTAAGAGGTAGGAAAACAGGCATCATCACCTCGGTAAAGAGATTTTCAGGCAATCCTCACGATAGTAGAACTCTGGAAGAAAGCCTGTCACAAAGTGAACGGGTGAGAAAATCCGTTGGCGGAACAAGACCTACGAAAGCCACTACAGACAGAGGATTTAAAGGAATCAAAGAAGTAGAAGGAACAGCAATTTTGCTTCCTGCAAAAAAAGAAAAAACAAGATATGGGCAACAAGTATCAAGATTAAGATTCCGGGTAAGAGCAGCAATAGAAACTTGTATCTCTCATTTAAAAAGAAACCACTCCTTAGGATTAAACTTCCTAAAAGGAGTGGATGGAGATATTAATAATGCCTTATTAGCAGGAATTGGATACAATTTGAA
>NZ_QEHP01000143.1:0-24927 GCF_003094695.1 Chryseobacterium sp. HMWF035
TAATAAATATCCATCAATTGATATACCCTGCCTTTCAGAAAAGGTTTTTGTTGAGAGTAAATTAATAAGGAATCATAATTTTTTATAGTAAAACTATTTTTCTTATTGTACTCCGTTTTTTCATAATATAGTTTAAAAGCAGAATAGTATTTTGACCAAAATGTATTGATAGTATCATTTTTCAATCCTAAGTATTGATCTGAATACTCCGAAAATTGTATAAAATTCATTTCATTGAACTGAAATTGATGCAATATTCTCCTTATGCTTTCCTGTTTAAGACTGGTATTATGATACCGGATTCCTAGTTGATATGTTTTTAAATACCATTTAAACGATTTTTTACTGAATTTATTGGATATTCTTGAATAATAATCCCCCAGATAAACATAGTATATTCCTTTTAAATAATAATCAAATTTTGAAGTGTTTAAAGACAGGATGGCGTTTGAAACCATACCTGTCTTTAAATAATTAATTTCATTTTGAAATAGTGTTTTATAATCTTGCTCCTTTAATTTTTCTGTTTTGCCCAATGCATTCTTCAGCTCATAATTATTGATATCAGTTATTATTGACAAGTAATAGCTGTCATCTGTATTTTGAGCATATAAATCAATTGAAAACAGAAATAAAAAAAAGGCAATATATTTCATATACTTTATTTCGTTCCTCCCTTTCCTGTAATTTTTACATACTCATCATAGGGAACCAATCTTTTTCCTACAGGAGTATCCACTAAACACATCTGTCCCTTGGAAGTACCTGTATCTGTATCAACATCTGCCCCTTCCATAACAAAATGTAATTTTTCTCCTATGCTACCTCGTATTTTTACCGGGCGTGCATAATAATAAACAGGGAGAGGTGTATCTAGAGGTATTTTATCTCCTTTTTTTATTTTTACTTTGAAATTTACGATTGACCCATGATGCTCTTCATCATCATCCGAGTGAAAAATACTTACCGGAGGATTTTTAGCCACATCGTCAGTATCTAGCAAGATCCATTGCTCAGAGTTTTTTAAGTATCCATGTACAACTGTAAGCTCAAAACCATTAAGGGTAATTGTTCCATCAGGATCAATTTTTGAATCCAAAATCCTGATAAGGACTACAAAATTCATATCACTCCCTAATCGGACATGACATATTTGAAATCGTTCATACTCATCATAAATAAGCGTAAAAGGGGCCATATTATCAACATCTTTAATGTTGTGTGGATAATCAAATCTTGACATAATTATTTGGGGTTTATTAAGTTATTAATTTTTATTTTATGTATCGTTTTTAAAACTTCGTTACCAATTAATATTTTATATTTTTCATTAGCGAGTTCTGTTTGTCCTTTATGAGGATTTTCGATCACTTCTTTCCAGACAGATTGTGATATTTTAAGATTTGTATTAATCGGAGTTTTAAAAAAAGGATTAGCTAAGATAATATCATTAGTGAAGGCCATTTGAGGATCTTGAGTGTATCCTTCATGCTTTAAACTATCAACTGTTAAATCAAAAATTTCATTATAGTTTTTATCAGAGTTTTCGGTAAGTGCCTTTAGTAAAAAGGTAGAGAAAATTGCTTGTTTATTCTTATTATGATTTTCCATATAAGCAACTTGTATTTGAGTAGCAGAGGAAAAAGCAATTTCATTATTTTCAGGAAAATGATTTAAAGTTTGAAGCTTATTCTCAACCACTCCATTATAACAGGCATCTATCAAAATAAAAACTGGTGCTTTTCTTTTGTTTAGAGTAAGCAGTATTCGTATCTCATCATCAGTAATAGAATTTCCGTTGCATACTAATATCTCATCCAGTCCATCATCTTCATCCAATGAAATTTTATAATTTTTATATTCATCTTTTATTTGATTTCCATGCCCTATATAAATAAATACTGCAAAATCATCTTTTTTTAAGTTTGAGAATAGACTGGTAAGTGCAGGCAATATATTTTCACGGCTTGCAGTTTGATCCGTTAAAATCTCTCTTTGTTCAAAACCTTCTTTATCTAAAAAAGATTTCCAGTCCAGGGCACTTTTTTGAGCTCCAGGAAGAGAAGGATACTCTCCATAGATGTCAGTATTTGCGCCAACTATTACATATTTTTTTGCCATAACAATTGTGTTTTCAAGAATTATTTTTTATTCAAAATCTATTTCGTTCAATAAAGTGTAGGTAAATTTATTCCCAAAGGCAGCTCTTGCATTCTTACATTTCAGCATAAACTCCTGAAAATGTCGGACGTCAGCGAAAACCTGACATCCTGCAGAAAATTGAGTATTATCAGAATTCCAGTCCCCATTTAAAGATCCTTTATGAATATTGATTCCGAACATTCCTGTTTCAATTCTGATAGAATCAATATCTAAATTTCCATTTCTATCATTATCTCTATATACTTTTACATTTCCCAGCCTTTGACATAGCGCATCATACTGACCTTTATGTTTATCTATGCTGTAGGTTGTCAAATATTGCCCTTCTACCAAAATTGCAGTCCCATTGTTGTTTACAGGTTCTCTCAAATAATGAATACTTGGATCTGTGGTTATCGGGTAATAGTTTATATACCAGTGTTCCATAAAGTTATGAAAAATTATGAGTGTATCATCAAATTTTTTAGGCTGTAGAGATTTGTTTCTTATTCCTATTATATTAATGTTCCAATCTACTGTCGGAGTGTTATAAACCCTATATCCTTTGGCGTTCATAACAGACAAAATTTTGTCCATGGTTGGTGTGATTACAGTTGTTTAATTTTATATTATTTAACAAGGTTGCAGGTCGGTTTCAAATACCCAGTTGGTTTCATTTTGTAATTTATAGAGCCATTCTTTAATGAAATCATGATATATTTTTGTCTCAATTTCATAGTTTCTATTTTTATAAACTACACAGTCACCTTCATTAAATCTAGAAGTATTTTCCTCAATCATTTTGGTGTTTATGGCATTTTGAAAATCTTCTACACCCACGTGAAATTCACCGGGAATATTGTTTACATTTAAAGCCAGTATGGTGGGCTTTTCTATAGTATCATTGAAGATTTCCTTAATAGACACCATTGAATTTTTTTTAAGGATAATATTATACCCTTTAAGGTCAAAATTTTCATTCAATTTGTAGGAATCTTTTGTTTTCATTGTAGTTAAGTTTTAAGGTTATTTATTAATTTCCGTTTTTATTGCTGTCCAATACTCATTAATTCTTTCTATGGAGTTTTTTAAGTCATCTCCTGTTTTAGATTTAGAATCAATTTCTTCATTTTCAATAAATGTTATTAATAGCTTTTTAAAATTTTTTAATTTCTTTTCATTAATATTGTAATCGTTGCTTGTATCAGGCAAATTGTTTATTACTTCTATTTGTTCGGGAGTAGGATCAGTCGCGTTATTATTTGAAGCGAATTTTGGTGCGCCATATATTGTTGATATCATATTTATGGCTTGTGACATTACATTAAATGTAGCATTTATAGCATCATCAGAGTCTAATCGTACGCCTTTTATGGTAAAATTATTGTTATAATCCCCGCTTTTTGTTTCTTCATCAGGCGGATTTGTCTTTAATATAACAGCTATATCTGAATTTCCGAAAATATTTCTGGAATAAGTTTTATTAAAAGTGCTTTCCCATATATTAATATTACTGTCTTTTGCAATAAATGAAGTCATTGGATCACCCAGTAAATGAAATCTTAATCTTTTACTTTTACTGGTTATACTTTCCTCTGTTTCATTTATCATTTTATAAAACATTGTTTTCTTGATTTCTGTTTTTATTAACTCGCTTAGGTTAGAGCCTTCCACAGGATGATAATTGGCCAGATCTTTTTTTATCAGCTCTATCTTATCTCTGATTTCTTCAACAGTATAGGAGGATGATAATAACTCTTTTCGTTGATATTCAGATTTTAATTTATCATTTAAGTCCGCTATTTCTTTATAAGTTTCATTGTATTTAGCGTTGAATACATTTTCGACTTTCATTCTGTAATTGTTTATCGTTTCATTGGAAAGGGTTATTCCGTTTTTTTGCAGATAAAAATTTCCTATATCATTGATTAATTTATCTTTATTATTAATAAACCCATCAATATTATTAATAGTATTTTTTAGGTCCGGGTTGAACTCCTTTATAGCAGCCTCTTTTACTTTTTCCCTGTCTGCAACTTCCACTTTTACACTCATCGTTGAAATACAGCTGCTGAAAAGGATACCGATTACAAATAGTTTTATTATTGTTTTCATGATTTTATTCTTTTTTTAGTAATGAAAGCAGGTTTTCAATTACTTTTTTTTGGTCTTTCTCACTTTTCTCATCAATCTTTTTTAAATAAGAATCAACAGTCACCGTTAGGATGGTTTTTTGTAGATTCAGGTCTTTATTCAAATAAGAAATTTGCTGATTTTGCCCATACTTGTCTTTCTGTAAAATAAAACCAATAGAATTTAGTACGGTCTGGTTTTTAGACAACATTCCCAAATTATTGGAAATAGCTTTTGAGTTAGATGATAATAATAGCACCAATTCGTTTCCAGATTCTATGCTGTCGGCTTTGTTGAAGTTTAAAAATTTCGCATTTTCAGGTTGCTTTATTTCATTAAAATATAAATTAATTGCATTTTTATCAAAATAGCCGGACATATATCTTGAGCTTGAAAGAAAAGTATGCCCGTAAACATTTACTTTGTAATAATTAGGAATCTGATTTGATTTATTGCCATCTTTGAAATAATGTACTTCGTTAAATGTTGAACAGCTTATCATAATGAGTGTCATTATTATAAAAGTGATAATTTTTGCTTTCATTGTATTTAGTTTTTTAAGATTAATACCTACATAATGTATAGACGTTCTATACTTTGTTTTTTCAATCTATACCTTCACAAAATCGTTTTTAGATGCGCTGTATTTAAAACCAAATTTTCCCTGAGCTGTAAGTTTATTTATTGTATTTCTTACTGTGGTTATCCTGCTTTGATAATTGGCCGAACCTATTGTGCAGAGATTCTGATATGCTTTTTCATAATCTCCGTTGGTATTCAGCGCATTGGCTATTCTGTCATTGGTTCCTCTTCCCTGGTGTCGTATGTCACAGATCATCAGGCAAACTTTAGCAGGCGCATTATCCAGTCCGAAACGCCTGTGATAAGCTTTCATATTTTCTTTGTAAAGATTTATTGCGTTTTCTACCTGTATTTTTCTGTGTTCGGGATCGTTCATAGACCAATGAACAAAACGTGCTGCACATATCAGTTCCTGATTTTCTATTTCATCCAGTGAAGGGTTCAGATAATCCATCAAAGCCTTGGTAGAAGTGTCATTTTCAAGTTGAGATAATGTTCCGTTGCCTGATTTGTAAAAAATCCTGTCATTTTGTAAAACCAATTTTGGAAAATAATCTTTCCCGTTGGGAAGCTTTAAAAGTTCTTTAAAAAATTGTACAAAATCACCGTTGGGAACGTGAGCTGCATACTGCATAAAACTAAAGGTGAATCTTGCCCTGTCATAGGTGTTGAGACACTTAAAAGACCCACCGCTTTCTGCGATTGCAGTAGGATAGATAAAATTTGCCCAAAATCCGTACTTGGTTTCATAGTCTGTTGGTAAATATACCTGTCCTGCAGTAACCGATGTATTGAACAATCCAAAATTATCTTCGTACTTGGTTTTATAACCAATAACAAATTTTGGTTCTGAAGAATTGTTCTTTTGAGCGCTGTAAGCGGTTCTTCCTGAAGAGAGAACACTGCTTGTAATCGTAAAGTCTATTGCCATGGTATTCATTTTTTACATTAAAATCCCTACTCTGTTGAGGCTTTTCGGGTTCCGCCTTATTTCCTTAATAACAATAATACAAAGGCACACAATATTTCCCGCCACAATAAGTATATCCGGGTTTACAGGGAGGGTTAGAGCCTGACCCTTCTATTCTTTTTAACTCTTTTCTACTTAGCACACGGACTTTTGTTGTGTTTAACTTGTTTTTTAACAAATTTTTTTAAGTGTTTTATTTTCTCCTACTCTGTTTAGGTTTTTCGGATTCCACCTGCGTTATTTTGAAGAGTGTTCACTATAAATTTTGTAGTTCATGATCTACAGATCTTTTAATGTATCGGAGGTTAGTTTATGGGTTCAGCGGGAGGATTGACCGGAGGAACCGGTGCAACAGGAGGAACTTCCGGACTGACTGGCGGATTTACAGCTTGAGCCGGAAGTTGGACTTTTTCATCTGTATCTTTTTTTATGTATGAATTGAATAGGCCTTCGATAAAATCTGCTCCTGAATATCCAGCCCCTATGATCGCGAAGGCGAGTTCTTTCGTATATACGAATTTTTCATCTATACCTTTTACAATAAGGGCTAATACTCCCGCTGTAAATCCCACGAACATACTTAGCCATATCCTGCTTGCATGAAATTTCTCTATGCTTTCTCCAGGTTTCTTTTGACTGTTTTCCTCATTCAATTTTTTGAGTCCTACGATCATTCGGACTCCTTGACCGACAATTCCTAATAAACCTCCTAAAAGGATCATTGATACTGCTTTTTCTGTTTCCATAATTTCTTATTTAATGGGTTATTTGTAATTATTTTAAAATCTGTTCTGCTTCTTCTGTTAAAGCCACCGCTTTCTCTCCTTCACCAGATACTACTTCTCTGACAAGATTATTTTCCTTTAAGATTTCAATCTTTTTCTCAATTTCTCTATTATCAAGATTTACTTCGTTTTTTATGATATCCAGTGGTTTGAATTTGTTTTGTTCATTTTTAATAGAACTGATAATTTCCACAAAGTCAGGATTTTTGAACTTCTCCATACTTTGGTTATCAATTGAACCTTTTTCATTACTGATTGGAGTAATTGCAGTAATATTATTGTCAAGTCTTTTGTGTGTTTCTTTCAGAGATTCATTATAAGATTTCAGTTCTCTTATTTCTTCTTTCAGGTTTTGTAAAACTCTTCCTGAGATCGTATTGAGAAAATTGAGTGAAGAAAATGCTGCAATCATACAGAACCCGGAAAAGATCAGGTAATTAACAAGATGAAGATTTTCTTTATCATAGATATTTTTCAAGATGTCACTCGATACAAGGTTTAGAAAAAGAGGAACTGTTGACGCTGCTATGATTCCTAAAAAAATATTCTTTATCAAAAGAATCCAATTGCAGCCTACCCCTCTTAATGAGTTCCCAATTCCTCCTGTAAGTCCACAAATCAAAATGATTAGGATAATCTTAATACTTGGATCATAGGCAATGTAAAGACTTGTTTTCACGACTTTGCAATTTTAAATTATTGGACAAATTTTACTATTAATCAGTGATTTAGCAAAAAAATGTCGCGAAATGCATGAAAAATAACGTGAGTGGAAAGTGCGAATACAGATAAAATTATTTTGAGAGTTTTAAGAGTTCTCTTTTAGTAAAGCTTTATGTTTAAATTACATAAACAGTGTAAATTTTTCACTCAAAAATCGGTGATAAATTACCTGAAAATTGAGGTGTCGCTTGAAAATGAGATATGATCAGATATTAATAGGATATTAAAGTATGAATCCGCCTCACAATCAATGTATGAGACGGACTCTTAATAAGTAATAATTGTAAAATTAGTGTTCCGTTAAACGAAATACAATCCCCAAAAATTTACTTTTTTATAAATATCGTTTTAGGATCTTTTAAATAATCAACAATAAATTTCCTCTGATCTTTTACGTAATTTTTATGAAAAATGTAGTGTAAATTTTGAGCAACGATATCCGCCATGATGAGCCTTTTCTCAAAAAACCACTCAATCGGTAACATAGAGCATTGGATTTCTGCTGTAATTGTTTCTCCTGCTAATGTGAAGCCACTTCCAAAAATTATGTGTGTATGATCATGCCATGCTCTGTAAAAATGATTGATCCTTTCAGATCCAAATATGGTATTCTCGCTAGAGCCTGTCCAAATTTTTATCTTCCCTGTAGCCTTAAAATGTTCAATATAACGTTGCAATGTTCCCTTAATGTCATTTGAATCAAAGTCATCGGTATCGGTAAACACAAAAATATCTTTATGCTGTTCATACCAATTTTCTATCCAACGATTCAGACGTTCACTAAAAGGAACTGAATTTTCGAGCCTTGAAAAATTGGCGATCAGCTCCTCTCTTTTCACTTTGTAGTTAAGATAAAAATCATAACTGTCATTTAAAGAGTGTAAAAACTCTTGTTGAAAATTTTTTTTCATAATTTAAAATTGTTTTTTGAAATTTTTATTCTCATTCGATGTATAGAAACACGGGAAAAGCAGAAGCAGAATGAGAAATTGTTATAGAATTTTTGTTTAATGAATAACCGGCACAATTGCCGAAGGATTATAAACAGGAGCCTTAGTCAAAAGACTCCTTGTTGTTTATAATGTAACGTTCAATTGAAGAGCGAGAGTATAAAATCTTGCGTCCGCTAAGCTTATAGAACGTGATATACGAGTGATCCCGATACTTTTGGAGGGTGGTTTTAGAAGAAATTCCAAGCAGTTTCATTGTCTCTTTTTCGCTAATAAAATCCGAATTAGCCTGCTTTAAATCCTCCTGCTTTAATCTTTCGTAAACCTGTTTTACTATATTGTAGAATGTGACAGAATCCATCTTCAGGTAAACCAGATCATCGGGATCAAAAAAATCATTTGTTTTCATACGATGTGTTTTTATGGTGTTTTATCGTATTAAGACGGTCTTTCCCACTTGATCTGCCCTGTAAACCCCATACGTGTAAAGATCTGCTGCCAGTAAAATGGAATGATATCCACGTTTTCAGAATAAGTCTTCTGAGGAATAATAACGGTAATGGACTTAATCGTGGAAAAATTTGCGGGTAATTTTCCATATTTATTTTCCAGTTTGGCTAAATCCTCTTCCGCCATTTTTTGTGCCACATTTCTGGAATTCATTGAGCTCCCCAATAATATACGGTAATTAGAATCTTCCAGCATATCGGAACAGATATACAAATGAATGTTTCTATACCCTGCAACCTGCTTCTGAATTAGTGGAATAATATCCAGAATACAGGTGCGGTTCGACTTTTTACCGGATGGATCAGCGAAGAATTTTTTGTAAAAATTTTGTTCCATTTTTGTCATTTCACGTTTCTCTGCACCCTGACGCTCAAACTCCTTTACCGTTTCACTTTCTCCAGAATTTTCCGTTTCCCCTGTTTTAGGATCTTCATACACAAAAAGAGTATGATTGGCAGGTGCACCGCTAAAATTGTCCACCTGCATCAGTACAATATCTGTTTCAGGCTTAAACTGAGTATAAAAAAGCTTCTTGAGATACATTTTCAAGAGATGGTCTTGTTCCCCTCCTGTTTTAATACTTCCGCTCTGGTCTTTCACAAAAATAAAAGCATCATGCGGTGTGGAAGTTTCATCATTGGAAGTATTGTTTCCGTTGGTGTGTTCTGTAACTGTATCCTGAATAGACTGCGACTGCTTTTTTACAAAGTCGCAAGAGATTAGGATTGAGGTTAATGCTAAAGTAAAGGCTAAAGGAAGTGTCTTTACCAGTCTGATCATTTTTCTTGTTTTTGTCATAATATTATTTTTGTTTTTAATGGTTGTAATTGGTTGACCTTGTAATTGTAATGGGGTCATCAACATGTTTTTTACTGATGTTGTCATTGTTGTTATACTTTTACTAATTACTGAAATTGGGTTTCTGCTGATTACAGGATATGTTGTAATCATCTCCGGATCATTTGCCGGTAATTTCTCATTACAGATTTTAGCAGGGAGCAGTATGCTCCATTTGTTGTTGCTTTTTGTCTTTTTCATTATTTCATGTTTTACTACTTTTACTACTTGGTGCTTTTAACATAAGATTTGCCATTTCTTACAGCATTATATTTTTTGTCATCCGGCTCCAACGGAAGCACTCCTGTCTGTTTTGCTGCTGTTTTGTCTATTAACTTTTTTTTTGATTTTGCTGCTGCTTTTTCAATTTGTTTATGTTCAGTTTCAGATAATTCGGCTTCTTTGTTTTCGGTTTCGGGTTCTTGTTTTTTGGTTTCGGATGGTTGCGCTTCGTTGCCGGTAGAGATTGTACCCGTGTTCGCTGCCACATCGAATACCGTAAAATCTTCGGAAAATTTCTCACGTACCCTTCTAAGGTATTCCAACTCGCCAAGCAGTCTGAAGATGTTGTAGATTTTCTTCTGGAAGGTTTTCAAACCGGTTTTCTGCGAATTGAAGCGGCCTTCCAGCTGGTGTATTTTTGACGACAGCTTCTCGACTCTGTTCTTGAGGTACAGGACTGTGGAGAACATCCATGCAAAAGCAAAAAGACTGGAAGAAAACAGGACAACAACGGCTGAAAACAGTGAGATTGTAATAATTTTAAGGACTGTTCCAGATTCCATTTCCTCCAGTCTTTTTTTGCATAGATTTATTTTTTCGGCATTATCGTGGATAATTTGCTTACTCTCATCATCTAACGGAGTTTCTGAAATTGCCGCTTCTTCTTTTATCTGCCGGTTACTGCGTTGGAGCATGATCATCTTTTGGGTGAGAATATCACGTTCACTCACCTGATAATACAGAGCACCAAGTGACACACAGAGGGATATTCCCATGACTGCCAGAAACAATGCAAACTTATTCACGATGATATTTCGCAATTGTAATATTTTGTTCTGGCGTTTTACAAACTCCAGTAATGTTCCGAACAGCAGAATCGAAAATACCTTGGAGAGCAGTACAATCGTAAACCCTAAGAAGAACTGCTTAAATCCCGATTCTATGTGAAATACTCCTGAAAGGAGTTTAGAGAACGTAATAAATTCCGGAATGATGGCTCCTGTAATAACAGCATACATCAGGATTAATTTTTGCTTCGTAACGGATAACAGTATGTTATGTCCGGGTTTAGGAATATCGGTTACATCAATTGCTCTATATGGGAGTTCTATTTTCTCAATTTTATAATTCTCTTCAGCTTTTTTAAGGTTAAGATCGGCGTAATGTACTCCATAACTCACCTGTGATTCATAATGCTGAGCCTCTTTCACATAGGACTTGGGAGCAGATCCTAGCTTTGTAAATTCTACCTTTTGTTCCGGAAATTCTCCGTTAGTTCCTGATTCATTCTGTGCTGCCAAATCTTGTTTTTGTGCCTGTTCTGATGTCTGCACCAAAGATTGCAGATCATTTAGCTTCAGCGGCCTCTCTGCTTCCGGGTTAATGTAGTGGTAGAGCTTATGCTGGTATTGCTGCAGCACATATGAATTTTCCAGAAACTCGGCTTTAATGGTGTACAAGTCGTTGACAAAAAAGTGAGTGGAACTCTGATAAAATTCATGAACCGTATCTTGGCCGAAAATATTAATACTGAATATCCAACGGTTGGTATAGAGCTTTCGGGCATCGGTAACTTCGTTCTTAATTCGTTTCTCCAGCTCCAATTCTGTTGTGGATTTCGCAGGGTGGGAACTTGTGGCTGTTTTAAATAAATTTTTTAATGACATAATTGTATGTTTTTTACTATTTGGGTTAATGGTTTACTGATATATTTTCTGTTTTTGGATGGTCCCTGAATAGCTTCATTGAACCTTCGGGGTCTTTTGTATTTTGTCTATGTATTTTTCTCTTTGTTCTTTGCTATTTGCTACAATGTATCCAGCAATCTTTCAAGATGAGTAATTTCTTCGTAGAGTTTTTCTATGCGGGATTTCCTGTCCGGAGACTCTATTTCTTCACTTTTAGGATCTGCGAACGGATCATCGTTTTTTTTAGCAGGAGTTTCCACCACTTCATAGATCGTGGCGAGCTCCATCTTTTTGATATATATTTTATCGATAATATCATTTCTGAAATCCCGGATCGCCAAAAATTCTTCGGTGTGTTCCTTCCGGGAGAGTAAAAGGTGTGATACAGGCGGTATCATCGATATTGCTCCTGCCACCAACATCAGATACAGTTTGAAATTCTGCAGGGATTGGTTTTGCTCTACGCCTAACATGTTTTCCACTTTGATCATTTGTGAGAAGAGCGATAACGAAGACCCTGTAACGGCTTTGGACTGTAGAATTTCGGGTTGTAGATACCAGAACGAAAATGGTTCAGGAAAGATGAAAACTAACATTCCGTAGAACAGCAGAAAGCCTATCCATACAGGAACCGCCTGCCTTAGTCCATCGGAAGAGTTTTGGAACATAAAACGGTTAAACAATAGGATCAGCATTCCTGCTGCAATGGAAACAGCGCAGGAAACGGTTAAATAGCGGATGTGCAGGTGGATGTAGCAGGCAATGGATACGGCAAACAGTAACGAAGTAAACAGCGATGCCAGTCCAAGAGCCTGAACTCCTGAAGTGTAGGATTTGGAAGCGGTTGCCGGAATATATTCTCTACCGGAGAGATAGTTCCAGATATTGATGTTGTCATGTTGTGGGTGCATAATATAATGGTATATAAGATTGTACATTGAATGGATAAAAGAAAGGCCCGTTAATTCCCCTTTTAAAAGGCCGTAGAAAAAATCCCGATCAGCATAAGAACAGAGGAATGCGCAGAAAACCGAGATGGATTTTTTTTTGTAATGAAAGCTCTCCCAATAGGGCTTAATTGAGAGAGCATTAGCCAGCTTACTCGTAAGAAGAATAGAGAATTAGACGAGCGCAAGAAATACAGAGTTAATTCATAACCCAGACTGGCTGAATTTTATTCAAAACTGATTAGATGAAATTGGTCGTTAAAATAAACCCCTAAAGTTTCTTGATTACAGAGAATTTGAATTTGTTTTAATACTTCAAATAGTTGAAATATTTTCGAATGTAGATTTTGCTGATCTAAAATTTCAACTTTGAAAATTTTGGAACTTTCTTCAATATTTTGATAAAGTCCAGTCACATCGTAAATACTGGCTCCTCCAAAATTAATTTTTAGAAAGTAGATTAGTACACGATAGCTATCGTTATATACTTGTTGCTCCAGCAAATTACCAAAACGGTCTTTGTTGGGTAAAGCGATCGTAAATGTCCCTATTGATGAAGCAATGATTTTTCCGTGTATTAAACTTAGTAAATAAGAATACGAAGAAGGTTTAACCGGAAATATTAGTTTTAAAAGTAGGTTTAGATAAAAAATAAATTTTGGTCTCATAACATTGATAATTATGAGCAAATTTACTGACATCATCTACATGAAACAATTCAATTTATTGATTTTCAGAAAGTTATGTAATCTTACAAAAGACATTACAAATGACCTTGCGAGTGATGTTTTGTGTAACCTTACAAGGTAGAAAGATTAATATGGAAGCTCTTCTTGCAGGATCATGTCATAGACAATGCTGTCGACAAATGTTCTAAAAGAATTATCAAAAGAATATTTATTACTTTTTGACTTAGTTACAGTGATTCTACGCTTGGCATATGTTATTAAAGGCATTAATCCATTTTTGTATTCTAAAATCATACGCTTTGTTAGCAGAGCCTTCTCAGTAACTTTATCTTTATCATTTAATTTGAAAAAACCGGAATGTCTTGATCTGATTTTTCCTATCAGGTCTTTATTTTTTTCTTTTATGAAATAACTTACGTCAATTCTCTTTACAGTATCAGCATCAATTTTTTTAAATTCAATTTTATTATTTTGTATATCCAGTATTAACTGATAGTCTTTCATGATCATATCAGAAACTTTGGAATCAATCTTATCCAAACTGATATGATTACTTTCAATATAGTCAATACTGATTCCTAAAATATCATTTTTACATAAAGGAAACATCTCGAGTTCAATAATGCGGTTCATAATGAAAAGTCTGTTTAACCTTTTTTGGTATGTTTTTTCTTTAGAAACATCATCTTTATCTGCATTAAAATAAAACTCTTTTGATATTTTTTCAAATTCCTGCTTTGATTCATCATATCGTTTATGAACATCATCCCTTAATTCAAGTTTACTTTGAATTTTATGATTACTCTCAAGATAGTTGATGCTTTCTTCAATATTGGCTGAGAAATCATTCTTCGTTATAAAATCATCAAACCCGGATCGGCTAAATGCCTCTACAGCATAATTAATATTTGAATATGCAGTTAACATAACCATCGGAACATATCTGAATTCATCAATGTTCATTACTTTCTTTCCAAAGTCCGCACCACTGATTCCGGACATTTCCTGATCCACGAATACCAGGTCGGGCTTATTATTTTTAATAAATGCAATAGCCTCCGCTGCCTGATCTTTATCCGTAAACGCATTGACTTCAAACTTCATTGCCTGTAAATAACCAACTTGAGATTCTAAAAAAACAGTATTATCATCTATCAGTACTATGCTTTTAATTTTCTTTTCCATGGTTGTTAACTTTTAAAGTAGTTGTAAAGGTTTTATCATTCACAAAGGTTTTATCTGAATCAACGGTTAGAATATCTTTTACAGTTTCCAGTGACTGAACAATAATGCTCAGCCCCCCTTTTTCTTTGATAGGAACCTCTCGTTTTCCTTTAAGATATTCACACGCAATATAAGCTTTATCAAGTAAGTCACTTCGAACCTCATTGCTGAATTCAATATAACAGTTGTTTAATTCCTGATACATTTTGACCTTTAGTAAAGAATTTTCTTCCTTTTTGGTATATGCATTGTGGAATAAGTTCCATACTATCATAAACACAACAGGCATTTCCTGATGTATTGGGGGTAACCGTGCAGAGTCAATACGAATATCGAATTCCATTTCAGTTCCCGTTGAAAGATAGCATTCTTCAAGATAACGCAGATGGTTGTCAATCGTTTTCCCGTACAGAAAATGGTTATCAGAACGTTCATCGAACATGGATCGAAAACAGATGTCAAAAATTTTAAAAGTGCCCATAGCATTTGCTATATTATTTTCCAATTGCAAATCATTAAGGTGTCTCGCTCTAATATGGGCGGTCTTTAAAAATGTTTCTGACGGACCTAAAATATTAAAGATCGTATGGCGCTGGGCTTCGACATTCTGTTTGAATTTATGAAGGAAATATTTTTCCTCCAAAGCTTCACTTAATTTCGAAGAAATATCCTTTGCTATAAAAAGAAATAAGTAGTTATTAAGAATTGATATAATTCTTTTACACTTGGCATCAGGAATTTCTATATCCAAAACTAAAAAGCAGGATACATTGACTTCGATACCCTTAACTGAAAAAGGCTTATTAATCCAAAAGGATACTTTTCCAAATTGCTTGGACAATAAAAATTCATTCCATATTTTAAATGCTTCATCTGCTTTTATTGGTCGGAAATTGTCAGCCCGTGGTTTTTTTATTTCGGAAATTTTACTCTTTTCCAGATAGAGGGTTTTTCTTAAATTTTTATTATTGAGAAAATGAAAGGCACTGAAATCTTCATTACAATGCAACAAGGATGGGTGAGATTCCAGAAATTCTTCCAGATATAAAGGATATTCATTGACTGATAAACTCTCGTTCATTCCGGTATTTAAGTCCTTTCCATAAAAATTAAAAGCAGTATCTAAAGCGAGTATATTATACTTGTCGGGATCAATGACCATATTAATGATTTCCAAAATATTATTTTCATTAATAACAAAGTCTTTAACTGTATTTTCATGATAAGAACGGAAATCATTTTGATTGAAATCAAAAACACTATCCTCATTAAAATATTCGATGGAAAGTTGAAAATCATCCAGTTTTTGCTTCCAGCTATTATGTACCCACAGTTTCAAATGTGACAGGGAAGAGTATTTGATTGTTTCTGCAGCCTGTAATATTTCATGAAGTGTGCCACTGGAGCCGGGGAACGCAATGATATGGTCGCTTAATTCGATCAATGTCTGCACACGTTCTCCTAAATTTTCACAAACAATGGTTTTATCTAAAAATGAGTTAGGTATTTCTTTATAAGGCTCATACAAAATACCATACACCACAAGAAAAAGATCAGGATACTTTCTTTCCTTTTTTTCTTTGGCAATTCTGCTTATAAGCTCCATAAATCCTGCATATCCTCCAGTAATAATACGCACTGTTTTGAAACGGGAAAAGATCTGGTCCAAAACTTTTCCTACCAATTCTTCATGCTCTGCTGCCAAAAGATCACTGCTGCTGCCAAAAAATGAAAATGAATGTATCATAATAGATATACCGTTATAGTTTTCTAAACATAAAGAATTCGTACATAGGCTGGGAAATATCCCGATTTTTCATATTGATATCTTCCTTGTATTCTTCTAATATAAATCCTCTTTTTTTCGCTTCTGTAAAATAATCTTCGAATGAATATAAAATTCTGTAATAATCGGATGAAGATTCTTCTGATTCAATTTGAATTTTTTTAGAGATACAAAGGGGATTTTTTGCGTCTCGATATTTGTTGAAAATGTATTCATTCTTTTTGTCATGTCCCAAAATCCGCAACAGCTCAACAAAAGGATTAAGTCCGATAATAAGTAAAAGTCCGTTTTTTTTTGTTACCATACTTAAATTTTCAAAAACATTTTCCAAATAGGGCATTTCAAGAAGGCTCATACAGCATATGACAATATTGGAAGCATAAGTTTGCAATTTCTCAGATTTGTGGTTTAATTCTATATCCAATTCAAAAAAATGATTGGATTCCTTATGGTTCAGGGAAGAGACAAAAGATACACAATTATCAATTCCCATATATTCCACAGATTCCGGAACAATTTCAGTAAGCCATCCACTTCCACAACCTACATCTAAAAGTAAACCGGCCTCTTTTTCCGTATTAACTATTTCGGCTAATTTTTTCTCAAGAAAGCTCCTGAACTCGTGATTAAAATCTGTTTTTAGGATAAACGAAGAATTGGTCTCCCAAGAGACCATATTTTTGCGTTTGAAATCCTCTTTATCGGTAAGCTCAAAAATCATTTTTCCCTGTAGTAATGATTAATAAATTGCATATCCACCATTTTTTTGAGATCAAAAGTTTTAATCACTCCCAATTCTTTTAAGGTTTGTGCCATTTTCTGCCATTCCTGATCATCTGCAATCAGTACGCGGTGATCTTTGCCTTGAAAATAATACAGTCCTTTTTTTAACGAAGCCAGTTCTCGTTCTTCTTTTATATTGGAGTCATATGCTTTAAGATAATGTATGGCTTTGGCAGGATCTTTAATAGCTTTTCCCCATCCTTCAGCCATAGCGTTGACGAAAGACTGAACCAACTGCGGTTTTTCCTGTATTAATTTTCTTCGGGTAAAATAAACCGTTCCTAAGAAGTGAATATCATAATCAGAAGGTTTAATGATGTTGTATTGTATATTTTTTTCATCTAAAGAAACAGGCTCATCATATATAAATCCGGGTCTCACATCATAATTTCCCGTGATAAAGGTCGCCAAATCAAAAGGGATTTCTACTTCCTGAATTCTTGAACGGTTTAATTTGAGCTTGCTGACCAAAGCTTTGTAAATATATTCGGTGTTGGTACCGGTCAGTATTCCAATTTTTTTTCCTTCAAAATCTTGAGGAGAAACAATATTGGATTCTTTTTTCGTGATAAAGCAAGTTGGGGAAACAGGATTGATAACCCCAATGACAACCAAATCCGCTCCTTGTTCATTAGCAGTTATAATGCGGTCTGCACTCACCACTCCAAAATCATCTTCTCCACTCAAAACGAGCTTGATTGGATCTATATTGTCAGAACCGGCATTAAGCTTTATTTCGAGCCCGTTCTTTTTTGCGGTTTCATTGATGGCCATTACTTCCCCTGCATAGCCTGAAAAAGGGAACCATTCCTGTCTTACACTTACTTTTGTGAGCTGATTTTGGCTTTGTTCTTTTTTCTTATCACAGCCTGCCAATACCAATAAGATGATGAGAGCGATGATTTTTGTAGTCTTGTTCCTGATTATTTTAGATACCATTTTCCTATTTTTTTTTCGATTAATACTATTGTTATGTAAAAGACCCCTCCTAAAAAGGATGATAAAAATAAACTGACCATCATAAGTTCCGGTTCAAGCCTCTTGGCTGCCAGAAACAAGTTTTTTCCCAGACCGAACTCTGTTCCGTTGAATTCCCCTACGATAGCTCCGATGACGGAAAGTGTAGAAGCAATCTTCAAGCCTGAAAAGAGTTGAGACAGAGCCAGCGGAAAATACATGTAGCGAATTTTCTGCCATGTAGAAGCATTATTAATGAACATCAGCTCTTCTATATTTTGGGGAATTAATTTGATTCCGTTGGAAAAATTAACAAATATGGGAAAGTAGCACATCAGACAGGCCATCATGATTTTGGATTCTACCCCAAGTCCGAATAGGATAATAAAAAGGGGAGCCAATGTAATGAGCGGAATGATCTGGCTGACTACCATTACCGGCAGCACATAATTCATCAGGGATGGAAAGTACAGGCAGATAATCATCGTTATAAAACTGAAGACCATTGCAATCAAAAATCCCAAAAACGCTTCCAGAAAGGTAAAATAAGCTGCCTGAAGCAGATCGGTGGTGTTTTGTTCAAAAAAACGGATAACACAGGAAGGTGAGCTAATCAGAAGGCGCACTTTATCAGAACCCTGAGAAGCATACTCCCAACCCGCCAAAAGTAGAATGAGCAATAAAAAATAGATAATGGTTTGCCGTTTTTTCATCTTTAATCTTCAATAATCAGTTTTTTTATTTTCTTGTATTCCCTTTCCAGTCCAAAAACATCTTCATCCCCAAACACCCTGGGCAAGGGATATTCAATTAGGATATCTTCTGCAATTCTGCCATCCTTACTCATTACAAGAATTTTGTTTGAAAGCAGAAGAGCTTCCTGAATATCATGGGTAACAATAATCACTCTGGCACTCACTTCACCTCTCAACGTTTCCAGTTCTTTATATAAAATAGATTTCCATTTCACGTCCAATGCACCAAACGGTTCATCCAATAAAATAAGCTGTGGTCTGGTAACAAAAGTTCTTGCCAGTGCCACTCTTGTTTTCATTCCTCCTGAAAGCTGTGAGGGCAGGTAATTTTTATAGGCCGTCAGACCAACTTTCTCTATAAGATGATCTACCCACTCTTTATCGGATTTTTTTCTTAAAGTAAGGGGAAGATTGATATTATCCCATACATTCCTGTTTGGAAACAGAGCCGGATCCTGGAACATAAAGCCGGTTGTCCCTTTTTTTACGTTTTCTTCAGGACAAAGCCCGTCAATGAGTATTCTGCCTTGATAAAAAAGATTTTTATCCGAGGGTAGGTTTCCCGAAATCAGGCGTAAAAGCGTAGATTTCCCACAACCCGAAGCACCAACCACTGCAAGATAATACTGTCCATTCATTGTGAATGATACATTATTAATGATAGGATGGCTTTTATCATATCCGAATTGTACATTTTCTACCTTCATACCAGTTTAAAACTTTGTTAGGAAACAAAGGTAAATAATTTGTAATTTGGTTGTAATCTGTAAGGTAAATTTATGTAACCTTACATAATAACTTACCAACGGAAACTATTTTAAACAGGTGCCGTATTTATAATTTGAACCATTTTCATTAAGCAAAAAACTCCCTGTAAACAGTGGAGTTCTAAACTTTAAGGTTTAAGCAGACAGTGTTCATAAAGCCATTCTTCAATCTCCGAAACGCACATTCCCAAACGTCTTTTTTCTCTGTAAGTTTTAACCATTATCTCCAGGACGCTATCAAATTTTGATCGGTCAAAGAGGATTTGTTCTTCTTTTTTTTCGATGGATTGGGCAACTCTTTCAAAATGTTCTACTTTCCATACGATGGCATATTTTTTAAGATCATTCTGTTGCTCGATAATCTCTTCCGGAGTACATCTGAGCAAAATAGGATGATCTTTAGGAAAATCTACGAAAGATTCTTTGCTTAAAAATTTTCCTTCTCCGGAATTGACTTTTTGTCTGGCTTCTTCTAAAGATTCAGCTTCAATAGTTCCCCATCGGAACTGGATAATACGGAACTCTTGTTTCATTTTGTTTGTTTTTTATATTTCATTTTGTGTTTATTTTATTGATTATCGTTAAAAAAACAACAGATTTTTAATGTGGAAAATCTGAAGAAAAGGTTGTAAGGAATAGCCTGACAGGTATTTTAAGTCTAAAAATTTTGCATGTAATTACGTTTTTATGCTTGATATTTTAGAATGTTTTGTATACATTGTCATTAGTTAAAAACAGACATATTTCACACAATCTTTCGATCCCTTAGCTTCTATTACTAAACACCATAAAAATGAATACCCCAGACACTTTATTCCCCTCCTCTGAATTTGAGAAGTCCGATCTGGAACTAAGCCTTGAAAACGCCTCTGCGATTAAAGGGCTTGAACTCCATTATGATTTTATTACGCCCGAAGAAGAAGCTAAACTTCTCAAACACATCGATGAGCAGACGTGGCTCGAAGAGCTTTCCAGAAGAGTCCAGCATTACGGCTATAAATACGACTACAAGCACAGAAGCATTAACAGAGATTTCTACATCGGGCAGGTTCCCGAATATATGCAGTTCTTATTAAATCGTTTAGAGGAAAAAGGGTTAGTTTCTGAAAGATGCGATCAGGCCATTGTAAACGAGTATATAAACAATCAGGGAATCTCTGCCCATATTGACTGCGAACCCTGCTTTGGCGATATCATTATTTCGATCTCACTTTCGGGAAGTTGTGTGATGAATTTTCAAAAAGATAAAAATGCAACAACGGAAGAAAAAATTCCGTTGCTCATTCCTCCAAGAAGCTTAGTGGTCATGAAAGATGAAGCCAGATATAATTGGCTGCATTCTATCCCCAACAGGAAAAAAGATATATTTAACGGAAACACCTATCCAAGAGGAAGAAGGGTTTCTGTTACCTTTAGAAAAGTCGTTTTAGAAAACGGAAAATAAGAAGAATTAATTAAAAATGCCAAATATTTTTCGGTAGAGAATAAAGGATTACGATGTTTTCTCTATTTCAGTAATTTGAGACCGGATATCATCGTTAATAAAAGAAATCCTTTGTTTTCGCAGGATAACGGATTATTTTACACTGTACCAAAAAAAACAGTTACATTTTTCATACAGAACTGTAATCTTAAAATACAGATGCCATAATTGATATATATTTTATTTATGCAGCTTTGAACAGGTTTGGTCTCCTGTCAGGGCGGAAGCAGAAGAGAAAAACTCTTCTGTTTTTTTATTGCTAAAATCCGGAAGAACTTTATGTCACAAAAAACTCCCGAAAATTACGGGAGTTAATGATTATGTCTATAGACCGGTTTTCTTTACGCTGCCGTAATTTGTACAGGTACAAATCTGCCGTTTTCCATAAGATATTACACTCCGATTAGAACAAACTTGCTTCTGTTCCATCGTAAAACTGCCAGTCGAAGAACTTCTCGGTTTCCAGTTCATCCAGTGATTTAAATAAAAAATGTTTTTTTGTTTCCGAAAACTGGTAATCCTGGGAGATCTTCTCCATTACTTTTAATTGTACTTTTTTGTGTTTGAAAACACACAAAACACGGCTTCCGTGCTTGAGTCCAAACTGTTTCGACGGCCTTCCTTTCTCCAGAACCTGCTGATGCCGGGTAATACTTTTCATAATCCTTGCTGTGTTGTTATCCATATACACTTCAAGAGCATACAGCTCATCTCTTCGGGGACCTTCCAGCATGAACAGGGCATCGGCAATCAGATATTCATGATCTTCTGTCACAATAGCCGAAGCAGCGCGGTACCCTTTCTCCTTTCCCGTAGAGACCTTATCAAAATAGGTGGTGAAAAAAGAAACTCCCAAATCGTTTTTTCCGGCAAATATCCTGAGCTCAATCTCAAAATTAACGACCCCGAGCCTGTGGAAGTAATCAAATCCGTACATCGGCGAGTTTCCTTTGGGATACCTAACTGTAAAGCGCCCTCCATAATATTCTTTCAGAAGTTCTGCCCCGAAGCTTGTCAAATGATGGATATGCTCAAGCTTTCCTTCTGTCGGATGAACGGCAAAAGATAAGCTCTGCACCAAAGGTTTAGGCATCTGCCTGAGACAGGCTAGCGCCCTGTTCAAATTCCTTCTGTCCTTCATTACCTTCAGACGTATAAGCTGCGAGGTGGTCAGATACTTAAAAATAGAGAGATTAACCAAAATTTTCTCCATGGACGGAGTTAATGTTTCTTTTGTTTTCATTTTTTGTTTTTGTTTAGGAAATAGATTTTAGATGGGAGACACGAGACACAAGATTGGAGATATCTAATGTTTGAAATGTATATTAGACAAAATTGAATTTTGTATCTCAGGTCTCACGTCTCTTCGTCTTGTATCCGGCATCTTGAATCTTGCGTCTCGTATCTATCATTACAGTTTGTATTTTGCAGGACGCCCCTTCTTGGGAGGTTCATTTTGTGTTGTTTTGGTTTGGGAATCGGCAGAATTTTCAATATGGACATTTTCAGATGAAGTTTCTGTCTCTTTTTGAATGGTGTTTTGCTGATGCTTCCTGTTTTCTGCACGGGATTCTGAAGCAGGATCATATACCGGGCGGTAGATTCCGCTTTGATCCAGCAGATACTGTTGTAAGGATTTAATCTCATTACTCAACAAAAAATAACGCTTCGGATTTTTCAGTAAAAAGTCGGGAGAGTTTATTTTAATGGCAGCATGGTGATCAATCTTCAGGTAAAACTCATAAGGCCTGAGTTCCTGCAGCTGAGGATAGGTTAATCCAAAATCCCCCGCCTGTGCCTTAAGCGCCGGCATTCCGTTGATTCCCAAAAGCTTTACAGCACTGTTGTTGAGCACCATGTCTCTTAAGGAATTTGAAAACTGGGTAACTGACTGGGTGGCCAAAGTGATGAATAAGCGGTATTTCCTGCTTTCACTTAAAATCGTTTCAAATATTTCGGTGGCAAAGTTGTGGGCTTCGTCCACCATCAGATAAGAGGCTTTTCTCTTGTTTTCAGGAAGATATGCTCTCTGTAAGGTTACACTGAGCAGGGTTGCCATGATCAGCTTTCCGAGTGCCTTACTGCTCTGCTCCCCGATTTTCCCCTTACTTAAGTTGATAAGGATTACTTTTCCTTCATCCAGTGCCTGCTGCCAATCGATGGTCGGTTTGCCGTTGAGCATCTGGTAAAAGACGTAATGATTGAGCAGGCTTTGCAGTCTTGCATAAATACTAAGCTTGGTGAGGGCAAATTTTTTGTTTGAAAATGCCGATTCGAAAAACGTGCGGTAGGTATGGTGGGTCGTCTGTTTTCCCAGTATAACGAGCTCATCGTTACGCTCATCATCAAAGAAATCCAACAGGTCCGATAATCCGAATTGACCATTGGTCAGCAGTACATAGATACACGGTTTTAAGAGGACTTCCATCTGCAGGCTGAGTCCTGTTTCCCCCATAAGTTCAATAAATGCTTTACAGAACTGCTGGCACATCAGATCCGCCATCACGGGATCGGTAACGGTATGGTAGAACGGATTAATGCAGGGAACTTTCTCTCTGCTCAGGCTCGGATCCATATAGATCAGGCGTTCCGGCTTCTGTAGATTCATACGCAGGGAAAGCAGTGATTCGCTCACATCGCCGTGGACATCGAGAAAGACCAGTGAAGTCTGCTGCTTTTCGTGGGTATGCTGTTGGATCTGCATAAACAGAGCTTTCATCAGTTCGGTTTTCCCCGATCCGGATTTCCCGCTGATAAAAGTATGCCTCTCCATATCATTTAACTTCAGCGGAACCGGACGCGGGGTAAAGAAAAAGTCTTTGGTGTGCGGAAGAAAAATCTTAAAAAGTTCAAGATAATTGTTTTCATGATAATTGGACTGATAAAGTAAAGGGGAATATCTGCTCTTTTTGAGCAGATCGAAATACAGTCTGGCAAAAGAAGATCTTTTTGCAGGATTTGTTTTGGGTGCTGCACCGGTGGAATAGAATTGGGAATCGGAGGAAGATTCCACCAGTAATGTATATTCTGCCAACGAAAGAAACCGTGTTTTAAGCACGGAGATAAATTCCGGAGAACCGGAAGAAATCTTTTCCAGCCGCGCATCGGTTTTGCGGATATGCTTTATCAAAAGAGATTCCCTGATTTCGGGAAGCTCCCCTAAAAAGTAAGTTCCTGATTCAATGACATTAAAGTCTGTAATATTCCATAAACCGGCATTTTGGTTCCAGTGCAACAGGTCTTCTGTGTTCATCATTTTGGATTTTGGTTTTTATTAGTATGGGGTGTATACTGTATCGTGTTTTCTATCTGATTAGCCTGATATCTGAATTCTTCGGATGTATTATATCAGACACCTCGTGTTCCGAACCTTATACGCTCAGGCTGCCGGTGCTGCATCAGTATGCCGTATTTGCAAAACCATTTCGACAGTCCGGTGGCATGGTTCAATCGTTATGTCGGGACACTGATGAACGGTAGCATGAGTACGGCTGCAGGTACAGCTTCACTGCCTTTACAGTAAAGAAATACAGTATGGACTGTTTTTGACAGGATCTGATACCGGCAGCACAGCGACACATATGGATTCGGGTAGTCAATGCAAGTCCATCTTTCAAAATGTATCAATGTACCCATATAACAATAAAAAAGGCACCATGATTATGATTACATTGTCAGATTAATATATTGTTATACTATTACATGGGTAAATTGTCAGATTGACAAATTGATACATTGTTATATTGTTTGATCGGGATATTAAAAGACAGGCACCTATTTTTTAATTTGTCAAGCAGTCGGAGACCCGGTTTTTTGAATACCCTTATGAGAACCCGTATGGCAACCCCTATCAGAACGTCTTAGCGGACAACGATTTGCTTGTATCCATCAAATAGTACGCCAGATTTTCCCTGATAGAATATCACTAATTTCCGCATTGCTTCACTTCTCTAAAATACCGTACTGCTATTTCCGCTCCGTCAAGTCCAAAATA
>NZ_QEHP01000143.1:24937-26660 GCF_003094695.1 Chryseobacterium sp. HMWF035
CCAAAGGGAAGGATTATGTTTGCATACGATGTCGGAGCACAAGGAAAATCAAGGATTTAAAGGGGGTTCGGGGGAATTTTGCGAAAAGTGCCCCTATCGGAATCTTTCCCCTAAACCTTCGGTTTTCAGCAAAGATTCCGGAGACGGATCTATGGATTCTGGTAAGACTTCAGAACATCCTTCAGTATGGATCAAAACCACCGATAAAGAGAATATTCCTATTGATCCTAAAAAGATTATCTGCATTTACCAGTCTGAAAACCACCCCAGACACAAGCTTCTCTATTTCTCAGATACACAGTTCTATGAAATCCATGCCACCTGGGAGTTTTGTGAAGAGTTATTTAAAACACATGGTGTTCCTTACTTCATTGCCAAAAAAAGGGACTGCATTGTTAATATCCACGCCATTGAACGGATTGAGAGAAAAGCCCTTCGCCTCAGGCATAATATTCATGTTCGGTTAGGAAAGGGGAAATTCACACAGTTGAAGCAAGCATTGGAAAAATGATATTCCAATCTTAAATATTTCTGACATTAAAATTTTTATTTCAATTACTGTAAAAAATACCACGAAATAGGGCATTTTAATAGAAAATTTTAGTAAAATCATTATTTTATACAAACCTCACATTCAATGATTCATCTAAATCAGACAAAAGTTTTATAAGTAAGAATTTTTATACGATCGAAAGGCGGGGTATTATTGTATTGTCATTTAAAATGAAGGCTCTACATAAGTTTTATAATGAATGTATAGAAAAAACAGGATAGATAAATTAAACAATATTTTTCTTAAAATTTCTTGAAAGAGGAATTTCTATTTTGCCTTCCAAAAATACGGAGTTTCCGGTTTGAGAAATAATTAAATTTTTATTCACAATATAAGATCGATGGATTTGAATAAAATTGGGAGGCAGTTCATTAATAATTTCGGATATTTTCCCACGTACAAATTCCTTTTTTTTTGAGGTGACAAGCTGTAGGTAATGATCTTCAGATTTTATATACAAAAGCTCATTAAGATATACCTTGGCTTTATTTTTTAAGACAATATGGTCTTCTATGACAAGCTGCTTTACTTTTTCAAGTTCCTGGATGGTTTGGCTATGCTCTACCTGTAATGTCTCATTTTCATTAGCAAGTTTTCTTCGTCTTATGTCTACTTTTTTCCATCTTATAAAGGAATACATGGCAATCAAGAAAACCATACCTATCAGAATAAAATACAATATTTTGTTTTCCTGATAATTCATTATTATTTTTTTTAAAGAGGATATTTGCCGTTTTTTTTCTTCTACTTGATATTTGGTATCTATTTCATGAATAGCAAGTGCGTTCTCCTCTCTTTTGAGTGTATCTTCAAATGCCATCCTTTTATTAAAATAATAAAGTGCACTATCACTATTTTTAATGTTGGAATAGGATTTATATAAAGCATCAGCAATAAGAATATTGCTCTTTATATCATTCTTAAAGTATTTTGATTGTTCCGATTTTTTAAAAATTGATATTGCTTTCTTTGGATCTTTTATGTCTAAATAATGATATCCTTCATTAAATTCAATTCTTTTTAAAGCGAGCTGAGAATAAAACTCATTTGATTTGTTATATTCAAATTTTGCTTTTTCTATACATTCATTATAAAACTTATGTAGAGCCTTCATTTTAAATGACAATACAATAATACCCCGCCTTTCGATCGTATAAAAATTCTTACTTA
>NZ_QEHP01000143.1:26670-34533 GCF_003094695.1 Chryseobacterium sp. HMWF035
TCCCAGACACAAGCTTCTTTATTTCTCAGATACACAGTTCCATGAAATCCACGCCACCTGGGAGTTTTGCGAAGAGTTATTTAAAACACATGGTGTTCCTTACTTCATTGCCAAAAAAAGAGACTGCATTGTTAATATCCACGCCATTGAACGGATTGAGAGAAAAGCCCTTCGCCTCAGGCATAATATTCATGTTCGTTTAGGAAAGGGAAAATTTACGCAGCTGAAACAAGTATTGGAAAGATAAAAATTAAAAAAACAGTTGCATTTTTCATACAAAAACATAATCTGAAAATACAGATGTCTTATTGATATATTTTATTTATACAGCTTTGAATAGGTTTTGGTGCCCTAATCAAGCGGAAGCAGAAGAGTTTTTCTCTTCTGTTTTTTACTTATCAAAAAAAGCTTATATTTAGGAAAGGACATTGATTAAATGATACAGGATAAAGAGATCAGAATGGAAAAAGCTAAAATTGATGTTTGAGCAACACCTTTGCATCAATGGTAAAAGCAATGTTAAATCAAAATGCCCAATAATTAAAAACAGATTAAAACATCCCTAAAAAAAAATTAACTGAAATAGTAACCCATGAAAAACTCATATGGAAATCATACAATATAAAAATCTCAGAGTAATAGAAGAATTTTCTGTTACTCATTCTGTCAGTCTGGAATACTCTGAAATTTGTTTTCATGAATGCCTCAAATTCCTTAGTCTGGTAAAATATTCCAATCAGTCAATACAGCCTAGTATTCTTGTAGACGGAATATGGCATATTTTTATCACCCATACGAAAGACTACAGAGAATTTTGTAAAAAATATATTGGCTTTTTTGTTGATCATTTACCCTGTGACCCCAATCCTGTATTTTTTGATAACACGATAAAACTTCTTCATAAACATTATGGCAGCATTAACACAATATGGGGGCTTACCGATGCTGACGTTGAAAATATTATTTCCGGGACGGTTTCTTCAAAAGAATTGGTATTATCCGGTAAATTTGCATCAAGTGATTGTTATATAGCGAATTGCGGTCCTTCTCACGGAGGCTGTGAACCTAAAAAAGAACAGGGAGGATGCTTTCTGTTCGCTATTATAGGATTAATGACTGCTTTTCTTTCCGTTTTTGCATTACTTTTATGTATCCGGATTTAATGAAAATGTTCCCTGTCAGCGTATTTTCCATACCGAATTCAACACTTATGGGAAACAGGGGCCATCAGGGCAATGCCTGCTGCTGTTAAAACAGACTTGCTTCTGTACCATCATAAAACTGCCGGTCGAAGAATTTTTCTGTTTCCAGCTCGTCCATTGATTTAAAAAGAAAGTGTGCTTTGGTTTGAGAAAAATCAGGGTTCCCGCATATTTTCTCCATGATATTATTCAGGACGGCCTTATGTTTAAAAACACAAAGTATGCGGCTTCCGTAATCTAATCCATACTGTTCCGAAGGCATTCCGCGCTGCAACGCTTTCAGGTGCAGGGAAAGGCTTTTCAAAATCCTTGCCGTATTTCTGTCTAAAAATACCTCCAGAGTATAAATCTCCTCTCTCCAGGGGGTATTAAGCATGAATATCGCATCCGGAATAAGGTACTGATTGTCCCGGGCTGTAATGGCAGATGCAGCGCGGTAACCTTTATCCTTTCCGGTAGAAACTTTATCGAAATAGGTTGTAAAGAAAGAAACACCCAGATCATTTTTCTCAGCAAATATCCTGAGCTCAATTTCAAAATTAACGACAGCAAGCCTGTGGAAGTAGTCAAAACCATACACCGGAGAATTTCACTTAGGATATCTTACAGGAAAACGTTCTCCGTAGAACTGCTGTAAAAGTACTGCTGCATGTGGCGTTAAAAAGAATATATGCTCTAACCTTCCATGGATGGGGTGAACAGCAAAAGAAAGGCTCTGAACCAAAGGCTTTGGCATTTGCCTGAGCAGGGAAAGGGTTCTGTTCAGGTTCCTTCTGTCCTTCATGGCATCAAGACGCAGGAGCTGCGAGATGGTCAGGTACTTAAAAGTAGAGAGATGAACCAAAATTCTCTCCATCGCGGGAGTCAGGATTTCTTTTTTTGTTTTCATTTTTTTGTTTTTGTTTAGGAGGTGGATAAACGTGCAAATAAGGCTACAGATACCGGAGGGAGACAGGAAACAGAAGATTTGAGTTTATCGGTGCTGCTCAAAAAGAACAGCGATAAATATTAATACAGTCCTGTGTTCCTTATCTGATGCCTGATCCCTGATTACAATGAATACTTTGCCGGAATCCCTTTCGGGAAATCCTCTTTTGGGTTGGTTTTTGTTTGAGGGTTTGTAGAGTTTTTAAGATTATTGTTCGGAGAAGAGCAGGACGTTGTGTCAGTTTTCTGAACATAATCCTTTACATACTGATTGTTTTCGGGAGGTACTTCTACAGGCTGATGATCAGTGCTGTGGTAAAGTCCCGATGTATTCAGCACATATTCTTTTAATGATTTTACTTCATTACTCAATCCAAAGTAACGTTTTGGGTTTTTCAGTAAAAAGGAAGGAGCCTGTATTTTAATCGCCTTATGGTGATCGACTTTAATATAGAACTCATACGGCTTTAATTCCTGCAGCTGTTCGTAAGTCAGTCCAAAGTCCCCTGCCTGGGCTTTGAGTGCCGGCATCCCGTTGATTCATAAGATCTTTACGGCAGAATTATTTAGGGCGGTATTTCTAAGTTCAGGAGAAAGAGACCCAATACTCTGAAGGGCAATGACAAGGCCTAATCTGAATTTTCTGGCTTCACATAATATGGTTTCAAAAGCAGGAGATGCAAAATTTTGGAATTCATCCACAAAAAGATAGAAAGGAAGCCTGTGGTTTTCTGGCACAAAAGCTCTTTTCAGGGTCAGGCTCAGAAGGGTTGCGGTGATAAATTTTCATAACGCTTTACTCGCCTGTTCCCCTAACTTTCATTTGGAAAGATTCACCAGCACGACCATCCCCTGATCTATTGCTCTTTCAAAATTCACCGTGGGAACTCCGTTCAGCATATGATATACTGCCCAGTGGTTGGAAAGATTCTGGATCCTGGTATAGAGCGCCATCTTGGTGGCTTCATATCTTTTATGGGAGAAATTTTCAAAAAAGCTGCGGTATACAGGATACGGAGACTGTTTTCCAAGAGCAATCCGTTTTTCATTTGCCGTATCGTCCATCATCTCCTGCAGATCCCTGAGCCCGCAGCCGCCCTTCGAAAATAAAAGAAAAAGACAGGGTTTGAGCAGGGTATCCATATAAAGGCTCAGTCCGGCACTTCCCATAAGGTCCAGAAAGGCGGCGGTAAACTGCTGGCAGAGAAGATCTGCCATAACCGGATCATTTACTTGATGATAAAAAGGGTTGATACAGGGAATGCTGTGCCTTCTGAAAAAAGGGTCAATATAGACAAGGCGCTCAGGCTTTTGGATATTCAGACGCAGGGAAAGTAAAGATTCGGACACATCCCCGTGGACATCCAGGAATACCAGTGATGCCTGCTGCTTATGATGGGTATGCTGCTGGATTTGAAAAAATACATTTTTAAGAAGCTCGGTTTTTCATGACCCTGATTTTCCTGTCAGAAGAGTATGCCTGTCCATATCTTTCAGGTGGAAAGGCACCGGACCTGCTGAAATGAAAGATTTTTTTCATTACGGAAAAAAAATCTGAAAAAAGAATTAAAGAAAGAAGAAAGTATTATTTTCATGAGAATACAAAGAAGAAATAAAATATTTTGATGTATACTATATTGACAGGAAGTAATATTCCGCTTCCGGAAACTTGTCTGTTATATTTTTTTTCTGCTGTCAGTTGTTTTCTGCTGTTTCTTTAAACATTCTGTAAGAAGGCAGGTTCCGGCATTTTGGGATGAAAAGCAGATAGAAAGACAGTCCTTATTTTGCCTGATCTGCTCCTTACAGCAATAGCGACACATATGGATTGACAGCGACAAAGCAAGTCTATCTTCAAAATGCAGCTCTATTTTAGTGTACCGTGTATCTGGTGTAGCAGCGGAACAATAAAATAGTCGCCATATCAGTATTGGTACACGATTACATTGGTAAATTCTTAGATTAATTTTATGGGAACATTAAAAAAGGGACTTATTTTTTAATTTGTCAAGCGGTTGAAATGACGGGTTTTGAATACCCTATTGAGAACCCGTATGAGAACCCTTACGGCAACCCTTATGAAAACGACTTATCGGACAACGATTTGCTTTTATCTAAGCGGCAATACGCCAGATTTTCCCTGATAGAATATCACTAATTTCCGCATTGCTTCACTTCTCTAAAATACCGTACTGCTATTTCCGCTCCGTCAAGTCCAAAATACACATTCCCCTTGCATTAAAAATCATACTTCAGTATACCACAAAACGTCGACATTTTATCTTCCTAAAAAAAACACGTAAACAAAAACAAAAATATCTCTTGTGAAAAATACAGATCAATAATTACTAAGGAGAATTAAAAGCACTTACAAAAAAAATAATTGTACAACCATTCAATAATTCGTAAAGCAATGAAGAAATTAGTCAACAAAGAGGTCGATTTGGATCTGACAAAAATTGACGGCAATGCCTATTCTATAATGGGAAACTTCAGTAAAGAAGCAAGAAGGCAGGGCTGGAACCAGGAGGAAACCGAGGAACGAGGTTCATGAACTCCTTAAAAAAAATAATAAATCTGTGAACTAAATTGATCTTGTCCTGGAAGAATGCCAAAAAGGAGACTACAACCAGCTTGTGGCTGCCATACTTCTGTATTGTGAATCTCCCGGCGAAGCATCCGAAGATTTCAAATCTTCTGAATATGAAAACAATGAAGAATAACTATGGGAACACGAAGCTTAACGGTGGTGATCCACAAAGGTGAAATAAAAGTAGCCCGGTACGGGCAGTGGGACGGTTATCCCGAAAGTCTTGGAATCTCCACCCTGTCTTTTCTGAGGAATTCAGCAAAGGTAGAATTACTGAAACAGATGTTACCTAAAGTATGCTTTTTTAGCACCAGCCATTCCCCGGAAAATATGGATATGAGCCGAAACCCCGGAATATACTTTGCGGATGAATGGGGAAATGATCCGCAGGGCAATGGAACAACATTCCGTCATACTGCCCCGAACACGAATGATTCCATATTTATTTCGGGATTACGCGAAGACGAACATATTCTTGAGCTTATCCTTGGGTATAAAGACCGCGTGGGAATTATATTGACTGACAGCTACGGTTTTGCCGCAGAGAGTCTCTGGTGCCCGTGGGCGTATGTGACAGACTTTGACAGGAATACTTTTGAAGTCTATTGCGGGTTCACCGGCGGAGGAATAGCTCCGGCGGATCGTTTCTACCATTTATACAAAGAGGTTTCGGATTATTATCCCGTGAAGCTTCTGGTAAGCTTTCCTTTAGATCAGCTGCCGAGTGACGATGAGTTCATTGTCACATGCCGAAAGCTTTTAAAAGAAAGATAATCCTGCAAAAAGGAAAAGTCTTAGACTGTAGACAGCGGATGACAGCATTCACCGTTTACCCTCTGAAACTCAAATATTAAATACCAAACCAACAAATACTTAAATCAAATGACAACCAACCCAACCAAAGACCGCCTGCTCATTTTATGCTATCTTACTTTTTTGCAGAATCTGCTGCAGGCAAAAAGAGATTTCCGGTATTGTGAGATTCTGCTCACTTTATTGGAGAAAGAAGACCTTATTGCTGTTATCCTGTGGATCGGTGAAGGAGAGCTTCCTGAAGACTTAACAGATGTAGAAACGATGGATAAAGAAGAACTGCTGGATTTTATCGGCGGTGACTTTATTGTAGTTCCCTACCTTATTGAGTACTGGAAGAGTAAAACGGATTACCCCGTTACTCCCGAAAAAGTACACCATATACTCACCCGGCTCCAACTGCAGAATCATTATCTGAGGGAAAAAAATATTCCGGACTGGGATCCATATGATTACAGCAATTATAATACACTCTGCGAAAAAGCAGGAATTCCGAAAACGGTGTACGGAATCTTTGACAACGATGTCAGTGAAGAAGACAAATACATAACCGCTCCTCTTCACGGATTTTTCCATCATGAACATCAGGCACAGACTCTTCTCAACGATAGGGAAGATAAAGAATCGTATAAAATCCTGATGCTTTAGCACAGGTTTTAATATGGGTTTCCGACTGATAACCAATGGTTATCAATAAGAAATGAAAATAATGAATCAGTGTTTTCAGTGTTGCGATGTTCCAGTGTAGCAATATGCCAAAAGTATAATACACTTTACATTCGGGATCACTCCGAAAACCAAATATCAGACAACCAATACTAAAATTATGAAAAAAGAACCTTTTTTGGAATACTTTGACGACATCCATAAGGCGACGGACTTTGCCCTCTGGCAGAGTTTTAAGCACAGAAAGACAAAGGAACAGTTCGGGATTCTGGACGGACCGGCAAACAATTATGCCGTGGTCAACCGTACCATGCTTGAAGATCTGGAGATGGAATTCAGGCTTGCAGTTCCCGAGGATTACCACTGGATGAATTATGCAAAAATACGGCTCATCCGAAGTTCGGAAGATCCCCTTCCTCATTGGGAGGAATTGATGGGAGCGTTTTCTGTGATGAGTGGTGAGATACTGAGATTCATCCTTCATTACAGGATCCCTCTAAAGAAAATCATCCGCTATGAACTTGCTTCAAGAGGCTTTGATGAAAACCATGAGTGGGTAGGCTTTGAAAAAGCACAACAAATATGGATGAAATAAACGGAAGCCTTCGGCTGTCTGCCGAAACTTCCCCAACCGATCACTCATGATGAACACAAACGGACTGAAACAGATCATGATCCTTGGTAAGGAACAGCATGCTGACTACCTTCAGATATACAAAGAAGAGCCTTTAAATTTTGAAGAATTTGTAAACTTCATGCTGGGATCACTCTATGATAACGGACTGGTCATTGAAGAAGTTATTCCTGCCCGGGACGGCAATACATTGATTGTTGTCTACAGGGTTCTTCTGAAATAATCTAATCCTTTTCACGGATTGTGATCCGGAACGTAATAAAACAGTAAAGATTCTAAAAACAGTCAGCATGAAAATCGATCCTGAAAAAGTACCCGTGATGAAAAACTTCTGTTCCACCTGTCCGTTCAAACCGGACGGGAAAGGAAGATGGCAAGATCCGAAGCTGGCGAATGAAGTCATTGTAAGGAATTTATTTAAAAGCCACCAGATCTGCCACGGAACTGAAGGAGAAAACAGAGAACCCCGCTTCCGCTGCAAAGGAGCTTTTGATCATAACCTCGAAATCTACCGCAGGCTCGGGTGGGATGATCTGGTCCAATAAAACAATGAAAAGAAACAGAATAGAAAATGAAATTAATAACTGAAACCCTGGAAGCAAGATTTGCAGAAACAGGCAGCCAGGGTGACGAAGAAAATCCGCTGATCATTGCCCGGTTCTTTAATCCCTGCGGTCCACAGACGTGGTATGCCACCGAATATGATCCTGCAACAAGGATCTGCTTCGGCTATGTTACCGGAATGGGATTCGATGAGTGGGGAAGCTTCTCCATAGATGAACTGGAAGCCCTGAAATTACCATTCGGGCTTACCATCGAAAGGGACTGCTATTTTGAAGAAATAAGGTTTAATGATCTGGATGAATAAGCAGAAAGAAATCAAGCAAAAACAACGTAAAAAACAATTATCCTTATAATCATGAAAGCAACCCGAAGACTTATCTCCATCATATGGACGGTGGAATACGAAAAAGTCTCTGAAGGAAAAGTCAGGATTCTGAGTTACACCAATACAGATCCTGAAGGATACA
>NZ_QEHP01000143.1:34543-38167 GCF_003094695.1 Chryseobacterium sp. HMWF035
AAAATTAGTCAACAAAGAGGTCGATTTGGACCTGACAAAAATTGACGGCAATGCCTATTCTATTATGGGTTACTTCTCAAGAGAAGCAAGAAGGCAGGGCTGGGAACAGCATGAAATTGATCTTGTTCTGGAAGAAAGCCAAAAAGGAGACTACAACCACCTTGTGGCTGCCATACTTCTGTATTGTGAATCTCCCGGTGAAGCATCCGAAGATTTCAAATCTTCTGAATATGAAAACAATGAAGAATAACTATGGGAACACGAAGCTTAACGGTGGTAATCCACAAAGGTGAAATAAAAGTAGCCCGGTACGGACAGTGGGACGGTTATCCCGAAAGTCTGGGAATCTCCACCCTGTCTTTTCTGAGGAATTCAGCAAAGGTAGAATTACTGAAACAGGTGTTACCTAAAGTATGCTTTTTTAGCACCAGCCATTCCCCGGAAAATATGGATATGAGCCGAAACCCCGGAATATACTTTGAGGGGAATTGGGGAAATGATCCTGAGGGTAATGGAACATTCCGTCATACTGCCCCAGGCACAAATGATCCCATATTTATTTCGGGATTGCGGGAAGACGAACATATTCTTGAGCTTATCCTTGGGTATAAAGACCGCGTGGGGATTATCCTGACTGATGCCTATGGCTTTGCCGCAGAGAGTCTCTGGTGCCCGTGGGCGTATGTGACAGACTTTGACAGGAATACTTTTGAAGTCTATTGCGGGTTCATTAGCGGAGGAATAGCTCCGGCGGATCGTTTCTACCATTTATACAAAGAGGTTTCGGATTATTATCCCGTGAAACTTCTGGTACGTTTTCCTTTAGATCAGCTGCCGGGTGACGATGAGTTCATTGTCACATGCCGAAAGCTTTTAAAAGAAAGATAATCCTGCAAAAAGGAAAAGTATCAGACTGTAGACAGCGGATGGCAGCATTCACCGCTTACCCTCTGAAATTCAAATATTAAATAACCAAAAAAATCAAATTCCTTAAATCAAATGACAACCAACCCAACCAAAGACCGCCTGCTCATTTTATGCTATCTTACTTTTTTGCAGAATCTGCTGCAGGCAAAAAGAGATTTCCGGTATTGTGAGATTCTGCTCACTTTATTGGAGAAAGAAGACCTTATTGCTGTTATCCTGTGGATCGGTGAAGGAGAGCTTCCTGAAGACTTAACAGATGTAGAAACGATGGATAAAGAAGAACTGCTGGATTTTATCGGTGGTGACTTTATTGTAGTTCCTTATCTTATTGAGTACTGGAAGAGTAAAACGGATTACCCCGTTACTCCCGAAAAAGTACACCATGTACTCACCCGGCTCCAACTGCAGAATCATTATCTGGGGGAAAAAAATATTCCGGATTGGGATCCATATGATTACAGCAATTATAATACACTCTGCGAAAAAGCAGGAATTCCGAAAACGGTGTACGGAATCTTTGACAACGATGTCAGTGAAGAAGACAAATACATAACCGCTCCTCTTCACGGATTTTTCCTTCATGAACATCAGGCACAGACTCTTCTCAACAATAGGGAAGATAAAGAATCGTATAAAATCCTGATGCTTTAGCACATGTTTTAATATGGGTTTCCGACTGATAACCAATGGTTATCAATAAGAAATGAAAATAATGAATAAGTGTTTTCAGTGTATCGATGTTTCAGTGCCCCAATATAAAAATGGAATAATACACTTTACATTCGGGATCACTCCGAAAACCAAATATCAGACAACCAATACCAGCATTATGAAAAAAGAACCTTTTTTGGAATATTTTAACGACATCCATAAGGCAACGGACTTTGCCCTCTGGCAGAGTTTTAAGCACAGAAAGACAAAGGAACAGTTCGGGATTCTGGACGGACCGGTAAACAATTATGCCGTGGTCAACCGCACCATGCTTGAAGATCTGGATATGGAATTCAGGCTCGCTGTTCCCGAGGATTACCACTGGATGAATTACGCAAAAATACGGCTCATCCGCACCGATGAAGATCCCCTTCCTCATTGGGAGGAACTGATGGGAGCCTTTTCTGTGATGAGTGGAGAAATCCTCAGATTCATCCTTCACTACAGAATTCCCCTTAAGAAAATCATCCGCTATGAGCTTGCTTCACGCGGATTTGATGAAAATCATGAATGGGTGGGTTTTGAAAAAGCAAAACAAATATGGATGAAATAATTCGCCAAGTAAAACAATAAAAAATTATGAAATTAATGACTGAAACCCTGGAAACAAGATTCGGCGAAATCGGCAGCCAGGGTGACGAAGAAAATCCGCTGATCATTGCCCGGTTCTTTAATCCCTGCGGTCCGCAGACGTGGTATGCCACCGAATATGATCCTGCAACAAGAATCTGCTTCGGTTATGTTACCGGAATGGGATTCGATGAGTGGGGAAGCTTCTCCATAGATGAACTGGAAGCCCTGAAATTACCATTCGGGCTTACCATCGAAAGGGACTGCTATTTTGAAGAAATAAGGTTTAATGATCTGGATGAATAATCAGAAAGAAATCAAGCAAAAACAACGTAAAAAACAATTATCCTTATAGTCATGAAAGCAACCCAAAGACTTATCTCCATCATATGGACGGTGGAATACGAAAAAGTCTCTGAAGGAAAAGTCAGGATTCTGAGTTACACCAATACAGATCCTGAAGGATACACAAGGGAGAAAGAACTTGCGCAGTGTGAACTCATAGAAACGGAAGACCGAATCGTCACACATTTATGGTTAAAACCGTATGATAATTTTGACCCGTGGGTGAATACAAAAAATGTCAAAGAAAAATATGAAGTCATCAATCCGCAACATATTTTCTCTTATGATCCCGGAAAGAAATAAAGAAGAAAAAAGAAAGCAAACAAAGTAAAAACAACAAAAATTATAATGGATACGAACAAACAATCCTTACTGAAAATCTTTTCGGTGCTGCTCAAAAAGAAAGCCGCCGAAAAAGAAAGTACGGAAACTAAAACCATCAGCCCTGTCCTGATTAAATATTTTTCAAGAAAGGAGCTTGTGGAAATGGTTTCCCAGACTTACGGAGAGCAGCTTCCCGAAGGAAAAAACCTGCTGGAACTGGAGAATGAAGAAATCCTGAACCTTATTGAGTCCGATTACCAGATCATCATCTATATGTGTGAAAAATGGCTCAAAGAAGAACAGGAACAAAAACAGAATCCGATTCCGGCATTGGAAAATAATGACTCTTCTGCTGAGAGAAATCAATCCGGTGAATCTTCAGCTTCTGAAAATACAGAAGAAAAAAATGAAAATGTTTTAGATTCTGCGGAAAAGAACGAAGAAAAACCTTCATCAGATCAGGCATCTGATGATAAAGTTTTGGATTCTTCCGATGAATCATCGGAAACGGAATCATTACAGGAAGAAGAAAATGTAGAGTTTTCCGATAGCGGGAAATACTCCCCTGAAGAAGATGACAAAGCATACGGATCCAATGATCAGGATGTGAACGGTCCGGAAGCAGACGATGAAGAAACCTCCGGACAGGCAGATTCCTCTTTCACTTCTTCCAAAGCGAAACACAAAAACAAAAAACACCGTTAATGGTTTTCCGCTAACGGATTAATCAAACCATTGTATGATGGT
>NZ_QEHP01000143.1:38177-38578 GCF_003094695.1 Chryseobacterium sp. HMWF035
GTACAGCTCGGATTTTTGCCGGGCTGTTTGTGTATATAGGTTTCAGGCAGTAGGTTGCAGGTAATTGTTTTATATACTGTTTCCTCCCATTTACTTCCTGCAATCTGTTACTTTATCCTTAAACAAAAACAAAAAATGTTAAAAAACAATCTGATATTTAAGCCTGTCATTAACTACTTCGGGTGAAAAGTAAGGATGGCGGTGGAGATCATTCCCCTGCTACCAAAAAATATTAAAATATATTGTGAGCCGTATTTTGGCGGTGGTGCAATCTTCCGGATGAAGCCGGAGATTGCCCCCTGCGAGATCATCAATGATGTGAACGCAAATATCATCAACTTTTATAAAGTCCTCAAAACCCGTTTTCCGGAACTTAAAAAGAAAATAGAACTCACCCTTCA
>NZ_QEHP01000143.1:38588-39385 GCF_003094695.1 Chryseobacterium sp. HMWF035
TATCAGGGCATGGGCACTGTATGTAGCCTGCAACATGGGCTATCTTCACCGTGCAGGAAGCCGGGGTTTCGATAAGGAAAAAGCAGCCAGCGTTTTTAAGAATAAAGTCGAACGTTTCGGAGAAGAATTTTCTCTGCGCCTGCGCAGTACCCAGATCGAATGCAATCAGGCCCATAAAATTATTCAGAGCAGGGACAGCGAAAACAGCTTCTTTTACTGCGATCCCCCCTATACCAGTGATCTTGGGATCAAAGTCCATCAATGACATTACGAGGGCTACACGCATCAGCATCTGGAACGTGACCTTAGCGTACTCTCCCAGATCAAAGGAAAATTCCTGCTCTCCAATTATCCTTCCCAGCTTCTGACGGATTTTGCAAAGAAGTATGGACGGTATGTGAAAACTTTTGACAAATCCCTGTCTGCCGCCCATAAAAGCAAGAATCCTGCAAGCTCCAAAAGAAAGACCGAAGTGCTGGTCGCGAATTATCCGATATAAAAGGCTTCAGGGCTTAAAGGCTATAGAGAAAACAATTGCGAGAAAAATCCATTATGATCTGCTTATCGCTTACTGCCTGTAGCCTACAGCTTACAGCTATTTTATCTCTAAAGTAAAGAATCATGAATAATCTTACCAAAGAAAAAACCATCCGTATGATGCAGCACAGAACCCAGCGCAGGATCAGACAGAGACTCAGGCAGAGACTCAGGCAGAAAGCCTTTAAAAATGAACAGATTTCAATTGTTAAACTAAAAAAAGACTATGAAAAATTTACATTACCGCCGAACCCTCGCTG
>NZ_QEHP01000143.1:39395-45855 GCF_003094695.1 Chryseobacterium sp. HMWF035
CACCGTATTCTGAACCTTTGTCGGGTGAGGCTGATCTACCATGGGCTATAAGCTTGCCGGGTTCCGTCACCTTTGAGGCGTGGAAATCGATAAAAAGATGGCAAAAATCTACCAAAAGAACCACTCCCCCGAATATTTCTATCGGGAAGACATCAGGGATTTTAACCAAAGGGACAACCTGCCCGAAGAGTTATCGGATCTCGATATTCTGGACGGCTCCCCTCCGTGCAGTGCATTCTCCATGTCATGAAAGCGCGAAAACTGCCGGTGAAAAGAGAAAATATTCAAAGAGTGACAGAAGAAACAAATACTGGATGAGCTGGTTTTTGTGTTCTGCGATACCGTGGAAAAACTCAGCCCCAAAATTGTTATCATGGAAAACGTTCCGGGAATTATTGCTGGAAAAGCAAAACGGTACGCGATTGAAGTACATGACAGGCTCAGCCGGCTCGGATATGAAGTCCAGATTTTCAGGATTAATTCCGCGACTCTGGGAGTCCCACAGGCTCGTGAGCGCATCTTTTTTATCGGAAGGAAGAAAAGTCTGTGACTCCCACCATTAGTGCTGGATTTTGCATCATCCCCTGTGTACTTTGGAGAAATTGCCGATAAAGGATCCACCACCCATCCTCCGCTCCGGCCTTCGATTGCAAAAAGACGGCCCTTTGTAGAATATGGTGATGAATGCCTGAAATTTGCCGATGCCAAATACAGGAATCTGGACACCTTCAACAGTTTTTTCAGTACGAGAATTGTGTATGACCATGTGGTGGCTCCCACACTCACCAGCAGCGGTACGACCCTCTATTACGAAGAAGCGCGCAATATGAACGATACGGAGTATATCCGCATGAGCAGCTTTCCCTCTGACTTTGACTTCTGCGGCATCTCTCCGCGCTTCGTCTGCGGAATGAGCGTGCCTCCCCTGATGACTGCCGGAATTGCAATGGAAATAAAAAAGCAACGGTTTGATCCGTTGTAAGAGTTATTCTGTAAAAAAATGGAAGTCAAACAAAAGTTCAGTGGGCATGAATAAATGAAAAAGAATCTATAGTAAATATAAATAAGGAGAATATAAATTAAGAAAAAGAAGAAATAAGAAAGAACAAAGAATAACTGGCTGTATGAGGAAACCATTCCTGTCATTATAAGTCAGTATAACTTGGTTCGTGGTGTTCAATCCTCTGTCAAAGATGCATTATCTTCTGTACAAACGTACAGACCTATTGTTTGGAGAGAAGCGGTAATCCTTTTTACCTACACGCTCCTCTGCCGTATCAGGATGGTCAATGCCATAACCAGTGCTTTGTACTTCATTCACAATCCCCTGTACGGGGTGAACGAAGGATAAATAATGTATGGATGAAGTTCGGACAAAGTTCAGAATCCTTTGTTCGGGGAGAAGGCAACACTTTTTACTGCAGCACTCCGTGAAATTCTCTTGATTTTCAGATGAATCGGGGTATACTTAGTGTAAGGGTTTTACCTCCCTGCACAATCCCCGCTCTTAGCTTTTACGATGTATTGATTACCCATTGAATACGGTTTGTCAAATCATTGTACACGGCATGTCAACAGAAGGGAGGAGATGATACAGGGGTTTTACAAAGTCCTGAAAACAGCTTATATAAGCCTTTTTCAGGGGAGTGATAACCTTTGGTTATCAGATAAAAACCGGCTTTATTTTATAGCGCATCATACTATGAAAGAATACACCAAATTTGAGGCAGAGAGGCTGTTGGGCGTATCCCAGACATCGTTCTACAAATATGTGAAAAATCTTGGGATACAGCTCATCAATAAAGTAAATGAGAAGGGGAAGATTACCTATATCAGGGCAGAGGACTTAGATAAAATTATGGCATCTTTGGGCAAAGCAAAGATTGACCACCAAAACTCAATGTCTTTTTCCGAATCGGAGGCTAAAAATTCCGGAACAGAGGAGTCCGAACTTGAAATCATCAGACAGGAAAACTTTACGCTGAGGCTCAAAACAAGGGAGCAGGACGAAATCATCAAATCCAAAGAACAGGTGATTACCTTGTACAAAGAACAGCAGCACCAGATGCAGATGCAGCGGAACAATGCCCAGAACGAATTCAAGGGATTGTACACCCAGTTTGTTAAAGTCTCTACCCAATCGACCGCATATCTGATTATTTCCATTGCATTATTTATTGTACTTCTGGTTTTCATCCTGCTGGTCCTGTTCAAAAAATTACAGTTGTAGAATCTGCTGAAACTTCCATGATTCAAAAAACATTCTATGGACTTGATCATAATAAGATTTCTGTCGGTCATAAAAAAATGAATAAAAGATTTCCGGAAGAAAAAATACAGGAGCATCGGTGCAAAACAGAGGAGTCATGATATCTGTTCCTGCGAATGAAAATATACCCCATTTTGGTTGCCATTCCGTTGTAAAAGCATAAACAAGGGCGTAGAAAGGAGAATGAAAATCCCTTAAAAAAATTAAATGAAGCCAAACAATGGGTTGGTTCGTTACCTGATGCTGTTACTATTCCCTATTAAACAGAAAAAGATAACAACAGTTTTATGTTCTTTATTAATATATGTTGTCTTATTATTGAAAGTATTATACTTCTTACCGTATCGAAAACCATAGGTACAAAGCCTTATATGAACGGTTTCGGCATCCTGAGAGGGGCGTAAGGCTTCTAAAACGGGGCCAAAAGATCCTTTTTCGGGTGGTTCGGGCTCCCAAAACAGACTGAATGATACCCAAAACAGGGCAGAATAGCTCCCAATACAGGGTAAGGCTCCCAAAATGGGGCGAAAATGATAAAAATAAGGCTACTGATTTGGGCTACTGTAAGCGATAAAGGGTAGCCGATGAATGATGCTCCGATACTTATTATTATATATGATGAATAATGAATGATGAACGACGAATAGTTCTGATTCTAAATTCTTATCTCAAATCAAATGAACTTTATATTGTAAACAAAACGCTGCTGATGAATCAACTGGTTAAAAAAAGCCACGAGCTGGTTATGGGGAAATTTTCATTCAGCCTTTTGGAGCTGCGTCTTTTTTCACTCATCGTCAGTATGATTGATGATCGTGACGAGGATTTCAAGACCTACAAAATAGCCGTTAAGGATATTATGAAGACCTTTAACCTAAAATCCAAGACCATCTATGCGGAAATCCAGCAGGTAACCACGTCCATGCTGAAAAAAATTATTGTCATTCCTGTTCAGGAAGACGGGATCCAGAAAGAAATCAAGAGTACGCTCATGTCCAGCTTCAAGTATGAGGTTTCAGGAAGGGGAGTGATTGAAGCTACTTTCAATCCCATCCTTAAACCTTACCTTCTCCAGCTTAAATCAAAATTCCTCCTGTATAATTTATCCAATATTCTCCAGATCGGTTCGGCCACCTCCATCCGTATTTTTGAACTTCTCAAAACCTTTGAGTGAGTGAAGCAGAAAACCTTCTCATTGCAGGAGCTTAAAGAAATCTTAGGGGTAGAAAACAATTATTCAAAGTATTCCAACTTCAAAAACAAAATTCTGCTTAAAAGCCAGAAAGACCTGGAAATGTTTACCGATATCCGTTTTACATTTAAAGAAATTTCTGAAAACTCAAGACGTGTGGAGAAAATCCAGTTCTCTATTCATCCCAATACGCCAACATGAAAAATAGTAAGCTCTAAAGGGGAAGATACGGGGAAGGTGCAGCCGCACGATCTTTTATGAAAAAATGCTCACGGTGAAATGCTGGATCTGGGGCTCTCGGAATCCGTGATAAAAAATGAAATCTCAGGAAAATATGAGCAAAGCTATATTCTCAGCACCTTGGAACATTGTAAATCCTACTTTAAGAAAAATAAAGTGGAGAGCAGAGCCTGATTTTTCATAAAAGCACTGGAGAAAGGATTCTATCAGCAGGAGATTGACAATGAAAATAACAGAATTAAGAACCAAGATACAAGAATCCAAACAAAAGAAGCAGAGGAGTCGGCAAAGCAGAATGAAGCTTTTCTCCGTGAGCAGAAGCTGAAAAAACTAAGAGCAGAGCATATGACCGAAGAATTTATTCTTGAGATTCTGGAATCCTACGAGAACCATTTCCTCTATGCTTTGATGAAAAAAGATTATGACAATGGAAAGGTTAATAAATTCCTGCAGGCTTTTGTCGATAAAAAACTGCTGGAACTGGAGGAATAAATTCGGGTTTCTTACTTTCTATAAATTGATATTATTTAAAAAAAAGAGGAGTGGCTACTCCTCAGATTGTAATTCTATTTCTAATAATTCTGCTGTTTTGTCAAAGGCTTTTCGATATTGGCTTCCTTTGCTTTCACCCGGCTGAACCCTAATTTGTCAGCCTGCAATGAGTTGTTCAATATCTTTTTGGTACATGTTGTATAACTCTTCACCCGCATTGTCTTCCTCGTTGTAATAGAACAGCACTTCGGAACCGCCTTCTCTGATGTAGCCAAAGAAATCCATAGGATTATCATCAGTTAGAGCATGATACGCTACCAAAGCTTTTAATCTCTTTTCCGGTTTCAGAGATGCTATTTTCTTTAATTTAGTCATGAACCTGTCGAGGGGTTCGATTACACTTTTTTTCATCAGATGTTAATTACAAAATAAATGAACAAGAGTATACTATTCATTAATTTCATAAAATCAAGAGCAATTAGTTAAATTCATTAATTTTTACTGTACATTTTTCAAAATTGCGATATAATAAAGGTCATATTAATGATACAATTCATTATTCAGAACCGGCAAATTCTCTTTTAAGGTAGCCTATATTCTGGATTTTGGTATGTTTTTCCTTTTGGTAAAAAACAATACGGAAGTTTCAATGAATGATCTTAAAATGATGTGCAAGCTCTGCAAGAGGAGTATACGTATATCTTTTTCGTTCTTTATCGCTCACTGCCTGTAAAAGTACAGACAGTTTCTGTATTTCTTTACGCGATAGTTTTTGAATGAAATCTGCTGCTGTATTAATCATTCTGACATTGTTTAATATGTGAAATAAGCGCTTCGGGATTGGCTCATTCCGGAAAATAGATTCCGAATTCTTCTCTGTTTTCATAATATGCCGATGCTGTTTCTTTAGCGGTTATCGGTGTAATCAGAAGACCTTCCGGAGTTTCCTCGGCAAGAAAGTTTTGGGTATTGTATTTTGATCTCCATGCTTTAGGGAGTGTGATCTGTCCGGTATTGAACATTTTTAGGCTGTGGAGCATTTTTATGAACTGATCCATAATAAATAAGAATAACAAACTGCAATCCATGAAAAACGGGTGAGGATTGGATTCGTTAATTTAATGATATTGATTAAACTCATGAATTCAAGGTCTTTTATTTCCCGGGATTTCTCCGGGCTCGTTCTTGGGATAAAAATAAGTCATCAAATTTCAAAATTTAACCTTGCAAATGCTTTACTGAAAAATATGATGGAGGTTCAATAAAAAATAAGTACTATGAGTAAAGACAAAACATTCTATTTTTTAAAGTATGAATTCGGATCGGTTGAAGCAGAAAACGGACAGGCAGCAGCCCAGATGGCAGCTCATCCTTTTGCTCCTAAAAAAAGTGAAGTGCTGATTCTTGTATCTGAAAAGGAGGGAACTCCGGTATTTCCGAATATGGGGCATCAGGAAATTGTGGAAAGGCTCTCCCATCTGGAAACAGTGGTGATCTGGAAAGAGGAGCATTTTGAACAGAAAGCAAAAGAACTGGAAAAGATTGCCGGATATCTGCTGTTCGAAAGGGGAAACTTTATGAAAGCCTTGTATCAAATGATTGCTAACCACAATCGCAGCGAGGGAATCTCCTGGAATACCGTAGAATATTACCTGCATGAATTTTGCCTGAAAGAATAGTTATTTTTAGAAACGACTTCCCTTGGTTTTTCCATGGGGAAGTTTTTTTAGAAAAGTATAATGAGAAGGTGTGAACTTTTTTCACCAAAGAAAAATAGAAGAAGACAAGATAAAATTTTCCTATTTTTGTTTTAATACACCGTTTCATGAAGAGGCAGATTATAATCCGTTTGTAGTGAAAAGACTGCTCTCTAAACGAACACCTTCTCATCAGGATGATTACTATGAGCCGAGAAAATACAGCGAAGCGGTATATTATGCTTGTGAAGCCCGATTAATATGGCACAAAACTCCAAAAATACTGGAATGGCTGAAAGAGCAGTTGATAAACAAGTAATACTATTTTTTTGCAAAAAAAATATTCTGACCCTTTTACACATCTGTAAATTTTTGAAAACAAGTCAAATATATAAAGTTAATTGCTGAAAATAATTAGTTGTTCCTTAGAATTGCAATAATGTTCTGATTTTCAATACGCTGTAATTAAATCATGTTCAAAATCATTGTAAAAAATTGCAGAAAATCGTATTTTTAGGGTATAAAAAGCGGCAAAATGTTAGGGAAAATAAAACCCGATTTACAGCAGAA
>NZ_QEHP01000144.1:0-2612 GCF_003094695.1 Chryseobacterium sp. HMWF035
AAAACCAAAACAGAAATACAATTAATTGGAAATCAAATAGTTAAATTAAAAAAAACATTATTCAAAATAATAAAAAAAATCTTCCGACCATGACTAGGTTGGGAGTGATGTAAATGGCGAGGTTATCCTGAGAAACTTCGGTATTTCCGGATTCGTACAAGCCTGCCGGAATTTCGAGCTGCCTGATTTTATGAAGTAGTCTTTCTTTGGTTGAGGTAAATCGTTTCAACTGTGCTTTATCGGCTTTCAGTCCTGTTTCGGGGTTGTATTTTTTTCTTGCGAGAAGGGCAACGTAATATTGTTCATTGGGCAGTAGTTCAGGAAGCCAGTCTATGAATTGCTGTAATTTTTCTTCGTTGTGTATGATTTTGTAGTTCATTGGTTTTTAATTGTGTCTGAAGGTTTGTGAGTTTGACTTCTACAGCAAAGAAAATAAAAATTAAATAAAAAACCGGACAACTTTTAAAGTCCGGTCTGTTTTTGTTAGTTTTCAAAAAAGCGTTTTTTGTTTTCTTCGAAGAATACCTGATCTCCGACCTGTCTGCGGAGTGCGATGGTCTGTTTAGAATCTTCTCCTGCAAAATATCGCAGTTGGTTTTTACCGTCTGTCGCTGCTTCGTACACGACTTCTGCAATCTGCTCGGGAGTGGAATACTGGAAAATTCTGTTGGGATCTCTGAATACTTCCCAGACTTTTTCAGTCATTTCCTGATATGCAGGATGCGCTCCCATATCGAGAGAACGGCTTGCAAAATCGGTGGAAATTCCGCCCGGCGCAATGGTTTTGATGGTGATTCCGAAAGGATTGAGTTCAAATGCCATACTTTCTGACCAACCTTCGAGAGCCCATTTGGTAGCGTGATACAGTGAAGCCAGCGGAAATGCAACGTGACCGCCAATGGAAGTGGTGGTTAAAAACAATCCTTTTTTATGTTCTCTGAAATAGGGGATGAAAGCCTGTGTTGTACGGATCACGCCCCATAAATTGGTTTCTAACTGTCTGCTGATCTGTTCTTCGGACAGTCCTTCCAAAGGTCCCATTAATCCGTATCCTGCATTGTTGAATACTACATCTACACCGTCCTGAATTACTTTTTCAGCGACTTGTTTGATTTCCTGCGAATTGGTAACATCCAGTTTCATCACTTTGATGTTGGGAATAGAAGAGAGTTCTGTATCGTTTTCGGGAGTTCTCATGGTTGCGACCACGTTCCAGCCTTTTTCTGCGAATAGTTTTGCAGTTGCTTTACCCAGTCCGGTAGAAGCTCCTGTAATGAAAATAGTTTTTGACATCGTTTTTTAGATTTTGTTGAAACGAATTTAATATTTACTTTTGAAACCTAAAAGTGTATAGTATACTGTATGGTTTTAATTTTAACGAAAATTTAACAATGAAGTATTTAATCAACCAGCTTTCGAAGGCAACGGAAATCCCGATCGGAACGATCCGCTTTTATGAAAAAAGCGGTTTAATTGCCGGAGAAAAGGATGAAAAGATAAAAAGCAACAATTACACGTATTATTCTGAGGAGGTTATCGAAAAGCTTGATTTTATAAAGGAAGCGAAGTCTGTAGGGTTTACTCTGGCAGAAATTAAGGACTGTATGGATGCATGGTTTGAAGACCGCCTGAATACGGAGGATAAAATTAAGCTAATGGATGATAAGATTGCCCAGATCAATGCGAAAATAGAGGAAATGCAGCAACTAAAGGAAAAACTGGCGTATGCGAAGGAGGTGATCCGGAATGGGGAGTGCTGATTTTTAAAAACTCCATCTTTTGGATGGAGTTTTTGGGGATTTATTGGTGAAAGGTATTTTCTAAATATTTTAATTCGAAGCTATTATATATTGTTTTTCATGTTAACCGGCATACTATTAATACCAAATCTTTCATATTTATATCTTATAAATTTTGAGTATCGATCTTCGTGAGTTGATAATAGTAATTGTTGATCTTTAAAATTATATTTTAACAGTTCAACTAAAGAATGCGCGTTTATTTCATCTAATGTTTGTAATGGATCATCAATAAATATTACACCCAACTTTGATTTGTTAAATACCTTATTTAGAACAAGCATCAATGAAATAACAGTAGCTGATAATTGTCCCGAACTTAATAGATATGCAACTTCTTGATCTTTATTATTTGGTGTAATATAAATTTGAGAGTTTTTCTCTGTTTCGAAGTGGATTGAGAGACCAGATCCTAATGAATGGTTTTGCAAAATTTTACCAGTATAAATATGAAAAGGAATGCTAATTTTATTTACAATTTCATTGGTATATTCCTTTAATTTTTTGTCAAAAACTTTCACAATCTTATCTATTTGAATCAATGCTTCATTGTAATTATTTAATTTTTCTTTAAGCTTTTGAATTTCAGAATTAATTGATACTGAAAACTGCCAATTTATATAATTTATCTTATTTTTAATATCTTCATTTGTCAATTGATTTAAAATTTCTATTTTTTTATCAAAATAAGTCTCAAAATCTAATTCAATGGTTTCTATATCTAAGTCATCAGAGAAATTTGGTTTTAAAGAATTTATGATCTCTTCTATTTTTAAAAATTCTGACTCTTTATTTTCAATATTTCTATTGTTT
>NZ_QEHP01000145.1:0-4348 GCF_003094695.1 Chryseobacterium sp. HMWF035
CAATTAACTATGTTATTTTCAGTGTTGTATTTTTTTAAAAAATTAAAAAAAGCTTTACTTAGCGCCATTTAAATATTTTATCAATGAATGTATAAAGGAAATACATTTCGAAAATTAAAATCATCATGCTTACAATCTACTTCAAATGATTTGAAATAAATGTCCCACATAAGCTTTTGTGAATCTATTATAATTGATTGATAATCATGATCGTTTAAAAGGTTCAATTTTTTCGGAACATCTTTTGAGCTTATAAAATTATTTATAATAAAATGTAACCCTAAAAATAAATCCATTGGAGGGTGAGGAATTCTCGGAAAATCAATTAATAAGATTTCACCTGTATCCATTCCTTCTAATTTTTGACCTCCTCCTTGAAAATGATAATAAGGGTGAGTATATTTGGGATCTGCTGAGGTTATATTTTTATCTAAATGCCATGCGTAGTTATACTCTTTAGCATCCTCGTCGTAGCCAACAATATGAATATCGAATGCATACTTCTCAATTAAATCATTTTTATAATAGTCTCTAGAGGAATCTATTAATATATAATGATCAAAATATATTATAAAATCCTTAATAGCAACTGGAGTTGTACCAGAAATGCAATGGTTAATATTTATTATTATTTCTTTAGCATTAATATTAAATTTCCCATTATAGCTAAGTTGAGAGTATATGGCACTTTCTAATTTTCTCAGATTTGTTAATTCTACTGGAATATTATAAGCACTAAATTTTTTTATTATTGTAGATAAATTTCTATAAAATGAATCGTAGTTCCATCCAGACATATTTTATAATGTTTTATTATATTCAATCATTTTTTCTTTATCTATATTATTAAGATATTTATTTAGTTTAGAAGACTCTAAAGATGCTTCCATTGAAATATATTCATTATCTTGCCAAGGAAGTAAATTTTTCTTTCGTAATTCTAATCCATCTAATGGGTCAATGGGTAAAAGTTTATCAAGGCAGATTGTCCAAAAATATTCGCTTTTCGAGTGAATTGATTTTTCAGCTGGTATTAATCTTTTTAAACCAGTTATTTCTGAAATTTTTTCACATCTGGCAGGTCCTTTTAATCTCCTAATATTTTGACCGTCAGTTTTGTTTAACCACCATTCTTCAATTTCATTCCACCACCATCTATTATGTGAAGATGAAAAAACACCTTTATATTTATTTTCTGTAAACTCGTTAAGTAATGAATTCCAGTCTAGTGAATCTTTTTTAATTCCTAGTCTAGCTGATAAGATATCTTCTCCTACAAGAAAATTAAATGATTTTATTATCTTATGATATATAAAAAAAGCAATTTTATTAATATTATCTTTATACTGATCTCCTTCTAAAGTTTCTTTAATCAAATAATCAACTGTTGAATATTGATTATCTGTAGCTTGCAAAATTTTTTGTAAATCACTACCGAGTGAATTGATTGTACTGTAACCTTCTATAAATGATTTTATTCTTGTACACATTTCAGGTAACCTTTGTCGGAACTCTGTTTTAGTTTTTACAAAATCAAACAAATCGTGACTTGTAAAGTCTTTATAATAGGTACTTATATTTTCTTGATTAGTAATTAAGAATATCGGTTTATATTTTTTATCCTCAATATTTTTTGTTCTAAGATTTTGTGCTAATGACGGAGCATTGAATAATATAACACTATCAGACTCTTCATCTAATTTAAAATCCAGTAATATAGCCTGAAAAGCATCAGAAGTCATCTCTAAAAAGACCTTATCGAAGCTTACAGGTTTATGGGGAGTTACTTCAATATCATGTTGTTTGATATCCATTGAAAGTGAGCTTGCGTCAAGATCTTCAATGTATATAATTTTATATTCCATATTTTTCTAGTTCTTTTTCTGTTGCTTTTGGAATTTCTATTCTTATAGTTGTACAATAATCTTCCTTAGGAGAGGCGACAAATATATTTCCTCTATAACTTTTTACAGTATCTTTTACTATCTTTAATCCAAGTCCTGTTCCTGATATTTCATTAGATGGGGCAAAACTTTCAAAATTAACTGAAGAAGTGGTAGTGAAAAATTCATCAAAAATTCTTTCTTCAATTTCAGCAGAAATGCCATCACCATTATCTGAAAATTCCAGATATACTAAATTTTCAACTTCGCCGCATTCGATAAGAATTTTACCTTTGACGCCTGCTCTTTTTATAGCTTTTATTGAATTTGTATATAAATTAAATAATATTGAAGACCATTCTGATGGGTGCATAGGCTTAGTAAATAATCTATATTTTCTAAATATTGGTTCTTCAAATATTGAAATTTTATTATCTAGAAGACTACTTTCTAATGAATTTATAAAGTCTTTTGTGATGATTCTCAAGTCCAAAGGTACCAACTCACGTATTAAATTCTGCGATACAACATTATCAAAATATGAAGTATAATTATTAAAAGTAGTAAAATTCTTATCTAGTATAGTTAGTCTTGTTAAAGCAACATGATCATTATCCAGTTTTCTAATAAGAAAATCAATATCGCTTTTTATATTATCAGTATAATATTTTATTTCATGTATAAATTGGGCAATTGTTAAACCTACACTGCTTAAAACCCTTAACATAGATTTTTCTTTCAAAAACTCTGCTTGTTCTTCTTTTTGTAATTTTTCAATTTCAGAAATTGATTTTTTTAATGCATCTAATTTTCTCTTTCTCCTTTTTTTTACTTCTATACTATTAGTCTCATTCTCTAAAGCTTGATCAAGTTCTTCCAGTGTATGTGATATATTCTTAATGCGCAAATCAATTTTTTCCCAATTTCCTTTCTGGTCTTTTATTTGACCTGAGGTAACTTTTATATTTCTACGTTCTGCAACTTTTAAAACACCTGTTATTAATGTCCTGTAGACAAAGTTTTGCATTTCTATCAATGCCTCGTTTTCCGTTAAACCCTCTCTACTTGAGGTTTCATAGAAATAGTTTTCATGATCAATTAGTTGAACAAACCCAAAGAAATTAACATTTGAGTGCGCCGGTAATATTGATCTTTGTCTAGCTGATTTGTCCAATTTTAACCAGTCGTTAGATGGCTCACCATACGGTAATACTCTAAAACCATTTCGATATAATCTTATTCCTCCTTGAGTTGCTGCTAATTTTTTTATTAATGTTGACTGAGTTGCGGGTACTAGATCGGAATCGTAAATAAAATAATAGGCTTTAAAATTGAGATTTTTTATAAATTTAAATGAAACTCCTGCAATATCTGGATCACTACTTATTTCACCAATTTCATCGATACTTAGTTTTTTACTTATAATGTTAAAGATTCCTTTTCCCTCACTATTAATATAGCCATCTATTTCAGCAACAGCATAGTCGTAAATCATTTTTTGATTATCAGCAATAGTTTTACGAATTCCATTATCTATTTTGTAAAATTTTGTAGAGAAAATATTTTCAGAATATTCATCGTGATATTCACTCGTCTCTTTTATTTGTGCATTTTCAATAATAGGTTTAAGGGTATATGGCTGAATTATGTCAGATACATATCTGTATATTCTCTTAATAGATGCTTCAGACCACTTATCTCGTAAGTCACTTATAATTAGTTCAGTTCCGCATTTGTCTTTGCTTGGTAATTCTTCTAATAAATTATAAATTGAATTTAAATCAGAATCAGCGAGATATTTATTCCAATCTATGGTTAATTGAAGACATATATCTGAATCTTCAGTTTGAGTTATAATTGTTAATTTAGTACCAAGTCTTTGTACTGCAAATCTACCTATTCCCTTTTGACCAGCTCTTTTCCTATTAAACAATTTCGAAAATTGATTGTGTATTTTATTCGTTGAAGAAATTCGCATAAAGCCATTAATGAGTTCATCTCGGCTCATCCCTGTTCCATTATCTTTAATTCTTAAAACTCCCCCAATATCATTTGTTTCAATAAACCGTAATTCTACTAATGTAGCATCTGCATCATAAGAATTTTTAACTAATTCAGAAACAGCTGTTTCTTGTCTTGCAACCAATTCTTTGCCAAGTCTATCTATTACTCCTGAATCAATAGAAAAGCGTACTTTACTCTTATCTAAATCTGCAATTTCTCCGGATAATTTAATTATTTTAGAACTATCAATTATATCTTTTGACAATTCAATATTTAAATCGTTTTTTAAGGCGTTGAGTTTTTCTTGATCATTCATTAAATGCAGTGCTATTTAATATGTAAATATAATAAAAATTGGTTTGGTTACTAATATAACTAGTACGATGAATTTTTAATTGATTAAATTTTAAAATATTAAATATGTTTTAGATTTAAACATTACTAAATTACAAAAATAAAAT
>NZ_QEHP01000146.1:0-14677 GCF_003094695.1 Chryseobacterium sp. HMWF035
TCCTCTGCAAGAGATTCAAAATTAATCTGAACTCCTAAAGAACGGAACCCAAGATCTTCCGCAGCATCACTCAATCCGAGTAAGCTGCTTCCTTCCCTTGTCGTTTCTGAAAGGTTACGAATTTGTTGGAGCGAGATACTTTTGCCATAATGTTTGCTTACAATACGAAGGCAGGTAGGACCGCAGTCTTTAGAATCTGGTTGGCGATAGAAAGGAAATTTTTTTTTCAATTAAATGTGTTTTTAATTTTTCTTCACCAATTCTTCCATTCCGTAATATTTAATGGCTTTTTCTTTTAACGGATTGGTACTCCATTCTTGCCATTCACCGGTATAAGGGTTGTAACCACATTTTAAAGGTTTTGATATATCTAATCCTTCTGCATTGGTATGGGTTCTTTCGGTATAAGCTCTGCAATCTGTACAAATGTATCGGAATTCACAATCTTTACAGACTTCTATTTCATCTTTGGTAAGATTCCAGTATTTTTTGAAATCTGGATGCGCTAATGCTTTTTCTAAAGTCGTATCTTTAATATTTCCATAGCTTTTGCACATAGCAGGGCAGTTTTTAATATTACCATTTATATCAATACCAATTTTTTTATGAAGGCAAGAATTATAGTTAATAGCCTCTAAAACCTTAGGGGTATTAGTGTTGAAATATCGCAGATCTACTTTTCCACAAGAATTTTTATTTATTTTTTCATTTACAAATGAAATTGTAAACTTATATTTATCTTTTACTTTAAATGGAGTTTTATTGCAATCATAAAAAGAAAAACTATAGATTCTTTCGCAAAAATCTTCTATTATTTCAAAAAATAATTCATTGTGAAATTCTTTATATTGAGAAATAATCTCTATTGATATTACAGATGAATTTTTAAATATTTGTTCAATAAATTTAATATCTGAAATACCTAACAAATTGTTATAGTGGATTACAATATATTCAGTTCCTAAATTAGACAATGATTGATTGACTTTAGATAAAGTATTTATATTATCAATTTCCAAATAAGCATTAGTAATAGTATTTGGAGTGTAAAATTGATAAGATAGGGGAGGAAAATTTTTATCCCAGTTATTCTTTGTAATAAATCCATACTCTTTATCTAAAAGTATTGATATATATCCTTTTACAAATTCTTGTGATTCAGTATCATATAAGTTAATAGTATCTTCTATTGATTTTTCATTAAGATCTTCTATTATATTGTTAAACTCTAATGGGAATAATTCTAATTCATTTCTTTGTAAGTCGTTGATGAGAATTCTTCTAACACCTTTAGTAATAAAAACATTACTAAATAAATTAAAATAGTTCATAAAAGTCTTGTGATTGATTTATATGGTCTCGCTCTAATAAGGTATTCTGTCTGAAATTTTTCACATTCAACAAAAAATGTTAGAGTAGATTTACTTTTAACTTTAACCATTTTTTTTGAGAATTCAATATACTTAAACGTCAGTGGGAGCAAGTTTTTTTCGTTAATAATTTTTTTCATAAAGTTTTTGCAATTTCATAATCTAAATTGTAATTACAATAAAATGAAACATTTCCAAATTGTCCAATAGGATTTACCTCTAAAAAATAAATATTGTTATTACTCTTAATAAAATCAATAGAACCTGAGTTTAAATCCAGTTTATTCATTAAAACTGTAATTTTTTCTTCAATATTTTTTGGAAGGTTATACCTGACATTTCTATTAGGCTTTTGTTTATTGTATTTACGATAATCTATTTTTGTTTGGTTATCATTTTGAGAAAAAATTGCCATAGACCAAATTCTCCCGTTTAAATAGAATGATCTTATCTCGAAATCTTTTTCAATCTTTTCTTGAAAAAAAGTAATATAAAAATCTTCTTTTTCTTTATTTTTAACTATTGAAGTATACATAACTCCATAATATTCGTCAAATTTTAAAATACCATTACCTGCAATAGGCTTAATTATATATTTCTCTAAATCTATATCATCAGTAGTTTCTGTTAAAAAGTATTCAGGAACATCAAACCCAATATCTTTTGCAGTAGTTAAAACATTCAATTTATTAACATGATAATTAGTTTCTTTATTAATATGACTTTTATTTTCGAGATAATTTCTCACATAATTTTCTAACCAGTGCTGGTGCTCGTTCATATGAAGATTTACGGCTAGGTTGTCATATTTTTTTCTTGAAAATTTTAATCCTCCTCTTCTATACCATACACTTGTAACTTCATCAATAAAAAAACAGTTTCTATTACTTTCTATATATATTCGTTTTTCTTTTATTCTAATTGTGAAAATCTCATCTTCATGAACACGAATAAATTTTTTCCCAAGTGAAATAAGCCAACGTATAACTTCATTTGTGGTTCTTTCATTATTTTCTGAAATTATAAGTATCATTTTAATTTTTTTAAATAATCAGAGTTGATCTTTCTGCTGTGCTTCAAACTTGGCAAACCGATATCCTTACGATTTTTATTGATTTGTAAACTATCTTTAATATGTGAATTGCTAACATTACAATAAACACAATCCTTACCCTCAATAAAAGCTCTTTTATCAATCATTTCTGCATAATCTTCAGGAGCACACTCTCCTTGTTTCACATATTCATAAATCTTCTCTTTAAAAAAGTTATAATGCTTATTATCTAATCCTGCCATATGATTCAACATATTCCCCATAGGCATAAAAACATTACTATTACCCCATAAACCTATTTTATTAATAGATGGAAACCCATAATTATTAAACGTCCAAAGAAATAATTCTGAATTTTTTTTATCATTAATAGTTTGCAATTTTTCAATATATTTAGGTGTTCGAAATTCCTGATTTCGAAAGAAAGCTTTCGAAAATGAATCTACTAATTTCTTATTAAGACTTTTTTTCCAATCAGTTATACGATTTTCTAATTCAATACTATCAATATTGTATTTTTTATAAATTGAGATTAGCGACTTGTCATATTTATTGTACTTCCAATTTGGAGCAATCAATGGAATTAATTTGTACAAACTTTCTTTGCCTCCAAAATTTTCATTACGGTTATCAGAAAGCATAATATAAGTTTGAAACTCATTAATTAGATGGGAATTATGAGGAGGATATTCTTTAAATAATTTTCTATATTTTTCAATCGCTGTAAGTGTATCATTTTTTAGTCTATATATATTATCAATATCATTTACCTTATTTAAATAGCTGATATGGTTTTGTTTTTTTATTTGACAGGAAAAGAGAATAAGTAAACTAATAAAGAAAAATAGGTTTTTAATCATATGTAGAGTTAAAAGAAATTTAGAAAGTAATATGATGAAACAATTATATCTTAAGACTGTCCTATTTTCATAGGACAGTCATTTTTTATTTTTGTGTAATAATAGTTGAATCAGCACAATCATCTGTTAGGCATTCTTGACGCTGAACATGTACACCATCTACATAAGTATCAATATCCGAACAATTCCATTGACTAATTGAAGATTGTGACCAAAAATCAGTTGTAAAACCTGGAAATCCACCAAATATTGAATCTAAATTTTTTAATTTTTTGTTTTCTAATGAAGAAAAATCTTTCTTCATTCCTTTCAACTTTTTCATGTTGTTAAAATTTTTAATTTAATAAATATTTTGTCATATAATCCCCTGACATGGGTTTTTGCTGATCAGCGTTTAATATTTATATTTTGTACTGTACACATACAAAAAATAAAACATTTGTGTTTTTACCTGAAGCAAAGATGTGATAATTAAGTAATTTTCGCAAACAAAGCATCTCGAAATTGGTCAATTTCGCATAAAGACAATTCGAAATTGATCAATTTCTATAGATTAGTTTTTGACAATCAAAAACTAATTCTATAATTTAACGTGAGTTCGATTTAATATGTGATAACTATAAAACTCAAAATGTGTACTTTTGTATTTGAAAAAAAATTATACACAAATTATGAGACTACTGAAAAGGTTATCCCTTGTTTTTTTATTAGTTTTTTGCCAAAATTTATACTTTTTGCAAAGTGTAAAAACTTTCATATTCCCGACTCTTTAAAACAATAATTTTGAACAGCTAAAAAAGTCTTATGATAAGGTGTTTAGAATAGACAACAACAAGCCGGAGATATTTGCCATAAGAAAAACCGCTTTACAATTAGCAAAGCGGTTTATATATTAACGATTTATTGTCATTAAGGTTTCCTCTGAAACTTTGTATTCACCTTTTTGGTAAGTATCTTTGCTTGAAAGTAATACTTCGTAGGTATAAATACCTTTAGGTAAATTAAACGTACACTCTTTTTCGTCTTTAGGTATAACGAACTCTTTTTTTATTTCTTCATCTTCTATTTTACCATTAATCTTTATGGTAATCTTTTCATCCATTTTATTCTTGAAACAGAAACTGTCTACCGTTTTTGCATTGGGATCTACATGTTTTGTACCATTTCCTTTTAATGCAGCGTAGCCTTGTACAAGAATATTTCCGATTGCTAAACCTTTATCTAAACCAGACATTGTGGTTTGAGATTTTACATTTAATGGAAAAAAGAAGATGGAGAGAATCACAAATAATCTAATCAATCTGAATAATTATTTAAATAAATTAATATCTTCGAAAAAGACTCAATTAATATCTCCTATTAATATATAACTTTGTTGTCTTAATAGTATAGGTTAATAAACTACTTCAACTTGTAGCTAGTGAATTTAAATCTCTTTTTTCTAAAAATTTTAAATAGTAGCCTTTATATTCTAAGTAAACTAATTAACTCCTTTTTTTCTTCGATATTTTTGAATAAAAAAGTAGATTGTTGTAATCAAAAGAATTATTCCTATTGCTAAGATAAAATTAGCGTAACTAATATGGTTTATTTTCATTATACTTCCAAAAGTTGTAGTCAAAATAAACAATAGGGTAACGGTAATTAATTTAGTATTTTTCATATTTTTATTTTCTTGTTTACGGATGATAAGCTGGAGGGCAAGATTTATGCTTTGTAACACATATTTGACACATTGTTGCAGCTACTATTGCAGGTAAAGGAGATGAATTCCAAGCCGCCCAGCCAATCCAATCATTCGTAAAATCCTCTTCTACCGCATCCATACACTTACCAAAAGGACTTCTTTTTCCAGCAACACTACCAATACTAACAAATCCATCGTGCTGAACATAAGAAATTATTAATTCTTTTTCGGGCGACATAACTTTTATTTCCTTTTCGTTATTAGCCATAAAATACCAATTAAAAGTTCTATCACTAGGATCATAAACTGCATAAATCAAATTAAAATTTTCATTCTTATCAATCGTAAGTTTTACAACTTGATAATTATTTTTTAATGTTAATAATTCTACATTTTCTTCATTAATTATAACATCTGGATTATTGGATTTAAATCTAGTAGACTCAAAAAAGCTGTTTACAATATTATTGGATAATAATACTTTTTCAGATTTAACAACATCAAACGCTTCCAAATCTTCTTTTGATTGTGCAAACATAAAACTTCCAGCAAATATTGCCATAACAAATACAAACTTAAATAAATTTTTCATAAATTTTGATTTTAAATTAATTTTTTCGCATTATCTCCGATATGAGATTGGTAACAGTCAACATTTCATATTCATATTTTCATATTGCGCACTACAAAAAATAAATACTTATGTTTTTTGTTGAAGCAAAGATGGTGTGGTTTGTAATCTTTTGCAAAGGAAGCATCTCGAAATTGGTCAATTTCGCATAAAGACAATTCGAAATTGGTCAATTTTCAAATACAAACAATTGAAAATCAAAAACTAACCCTATTCTTCGCATTCAGTATTTATAAAGCTCAAAATGTGTACTTTTGTATTTGAAAAAATATTATACACAAATTATGAGACTACTGAAAAGGTTATCCCTCATTTTTTTATTGGTTTTTTGCCAAAATTTATACTTTTCGCAAAGTGTAAAAAGTTTTCATATTCCCGACTCTTTAAAAAACAAAAATTTCGAACAGCTAAAGAAAGCTTATGATAAGGTGTTTAGAATAGACAACAATAAGGCTGAAGTATATGCCAATACTATTCTTTGTAAAGGAAAAAAGGAAAAAAATAATGAGTTGATTTATGACGGATATTATAAAATAGCTCATATAAAGGGGCTTGAATCTGAAAACGGGCATCCTTATGCCGATACATTATTAAAAATAACACAAAGTATTGATCACAAAGAATATCCTGCAAAAGCTCATATCATTCAAGGAATCTTATTCAATTATGATTGGGAATATAAAAAGGCACTGGATCATTACATTCAAGCTCAGGAATTATCAAAAAATAAAAATCCGGATCAATTTTTTTATATTAAAAAGTTGCTGGGGATTTTAAAGACTGCCACAGAAGAAAATAAAGAAGCTCTTCCTCTTTTTCTGGAGTATTATAATTACCAGAAGCATAAAATGAACACATCGGATAAAGATGTTAAAAGTTACATAGGCTCTATATTTTCGGTTTCCAATAGCTATAGCAAAAATAAACAATATAAAAAGGCTCTAAATTATATTGATCTGGGAATTAATGAGTGTAATAAGTATAAAGATTATACACACTATCCTTATTTTATATCCGGGATAGGAATTGCTAAGTACTATTTAAAAAGTTATAAGGAAGCTTCTGATAAGCATCTGGAAGCTGAAAAAAACTTTGTCAAAAACAATGATTACGGAAATTTAGCTATCACGTATTATTTTTTAGGTAAAATTAATTATGATACTCATAAGGAATTATTAGCCGTAAAATATTTTATTAAAGCAGATTCGGTATTATCATTTTCAAAAGATTTTTATCCCATTACGAGAGACGGATATGAAGTATTAATTGATTATTATAAGAAGAAAGGAGATAGAGAGAATCAGCTTAAATATATTGATAAGCTATTTTATGCAGACAGTATCATCAATAACAGTAAACAATATCTTTCGAAAGAAATTTATAAAAAGTATGACACTCCTATTTTATTAGAGAAAAAAGAAGAGTTAATCAAAGATCTGGATCATAAAAACAAGCTTTTATATTGGCTTTTAGGAGTAGGCTTTTTATGTATTCTTTTTTTAATTTACTTATATAAAAGAAGGGTACAAGAGTATAAAAAACAGGCTGAGCTATTGCTCGAAAAATCAAAGGAACAATCTATAGTTTTTCCTTCATCTAATAATGAAATGATTGAAGGAAATGTTTCAAAAGAAGAAAAACCCAAAGGTATTTTATCTGATAAAAAACTGCAGAATATAAAAGGAAAATTAGAGCAGTTTGAAAATAACAAAGAATTCCTGCGTAAAAATATTACAGTAGACAGCCTTGCTAAAGATTTTGATACAAATCGTGATTATTTATCAAAGTCAGTCAATGAACTAAAAGGAAAAACTTTTCCACAATACTTAAATGAATTACGTATTCGGTATGTCGTAGAAGAGTTAAATTCCAATGAAAAGTTAAGAAAACATACCATTGCATCCATTGCAGATGATATAGGGTACAACAGTTCAGAGTCTTTTGCAAATGCTTTTAAAAAAATTACAGGAACCCTACCGTCTTATTTTATTAAATTATTACAAGAACAGGGTGAAAAATAAAGTGCTGAAAATAAGTGTTTTACAAATTTATGTATACGGAATTGATAAATTTCGAGATCATTATTTTTGATAAACAGAACAAGTACTGTTATTTTGCTGTCTCAACTATAAAATTATTATCAAAATGAAAAAACAAAAACAAACTGGAAAAAAATTATCATTAAAAAAAATTCAGATTACCCAATTGAATGTTATAAAAGGAGGTTACGCTTATGGTGGCGGTGATGATACAATGACAGGTGGAGATACAACAAGTGAAAAGTGTCCCCCTAAGCCGATATCAGGAGTACCTCCAATTGTTATTGCAGGAGATGATGGAGCCGGAAACAATGGCTAGTGATCGTAATCATTAACAATGCGAATTAAGGGTTGAAAAATCGTTATTGAAAATCAATATCTTACAAAGATGAAAATTTAGAAATTACTTTCATTAAATTTTTAAATGATTGAAAATCAAATAAATTGAAAATCCAACCCTTAATTGGCATTAACAATTATATTTAATGAACAAAAAAAAGAAATTTTGGTTAATATTATTTCTGTTTTCATTGTCATTTTGCTTTTCACAAAAGCTTTATTTTAAGAAAATAGAACTAGAAAATCCTGAATTTGAAACTGAGCTCCTTAAGTTAAATAAGGAGCTTATGAAAGTTTATAAAGAAAAGGATTCTTTAAAATATAAGGATAATTATCTCAGGTTTCAAATTCTGGATAAAGATTATAATGGAGCCCTCAATACTTTAGATAAAATTCGTAATTTCTATAAAGATTCTTATCCGGATTATTCAAAAATAGCGGGTATTCAGTTTGAGTTCTTTATTTTAATGAAGAAGGCAAAGACCAAAGATGTTCGATCAACTTATGAAAGATTATTTAGAGAAAAATACTCAAGTTTACCCTTTCTATCTAAAAATCTAATTCCAGATTCCTTTAAATTTAAAGAAAATTATAATAAGAATGAAGTTATTAAGATTTTAAAAGACAGTATAAAACAAGATAGTATATCCTTAAAAAATGCAGTTTTATTATGCAGGCATTATAATTATTATACGGTGATTACTGAAACATTTTCTATTGCTAAGCCTCTTCTAAAAAAATTGGATGAAGAAGAATTCTTAGTAAAAGATAGTATTATAGTGAAAACCAAGAAAGGCAATGAACTTACTCTCTATTATGTTCTCAATAAAAAAATAAAACAAGCTTCTCCTACAATTTTACACTTTTCTACCTATTTACGTAATAATGATTATTTTACTTCTATAGCAAAATCAAATTCAAATAGAGGCTATAATATTGTATACGCCCATAGCAGAGGTATATATTTAAGCCGTGATGAAATTACGCCGTTTGAGTTTGAAGTAGAAGATGTAAATGAAATAATAGACTGGATTATAAAACAACCTTGGAGTAATGGAAAAGTAGGGATGATAGGTGGAAGTTATGACGGTTTCAGTCAATGGGCTGCTACAAAAAACCTTCATCCTGCTTTAAAAACAATAATTCCTACGGCATCCGTTGGTTTCGGATTAGACTTTCCTATGTATAATAATTGTTTCAGCCCTTATATGTTGCGTTGGTTAAATTATGCTAAAAAACAAACAGACAGCAAACTTTTTATCGATGAAAAAAAATGGCTTTCTTTATATAATTCGTACTATAAAAAAGGTATTGCTTTTAATAAATTAGACAGTCTGCTTGGGAAAACAAATCCTATTTTTCAAAAGTGGCTGGAACATCCTTCTTTTGATGCATTTTGGCAATCTAAACTCCCTTATAAAAAAGATTTTGCTAAAATTGATATTCCGGTTTTAACATTTACAGGCTACTTTGATGCAGATCAGAGAGGGGCAATGTATTACTACAATGAGCATCATAAATATAATAAAAATGCCAATCATTATCTTGTAATTGGACCATATAGCCATAGCGGAGTAATCTCCGGAGTAGAAGAAGAATATAAAGGATATAAAATAGATCCAGTTGCAAAGATTAATATTGAGGATATTTCATATCAATGGTTTGATTATATATTGAAAGGAAAAGAAAAACCGAAATTTCTTAAAGATAAAGTTAATCTCCAAGTAATGGGGACTAACCAATGGAGAAATGTAGCGAGTATTGATAAAATAAGTAATAGAAAACTAAAATTATATTTAAATAAAACAAAGCTACAAGAGGCAAAACCTAAAGTAGACTTTATGTTTCAAAAAATAGATTTTTTGGATAGAAAAGATACATTACAAAGTCTTGACGGAGAAAAAATAATAGATTCAATACAAAAAATAAATTTAAAAGATAAGCTTGTATTTGAAACGGATACATTTAATGTTCCTTTTGAAATAAATGGCAGTTTTACAGGGAATTTAAAGACAGCTATTAATAAAAAAGATATAGATGTTACCATAACTATCTATGAAAAATTATCAACCGGCAAATATTTCAAGTTATCACACGAGTATTTTGCCCGTGCTAGCTATGCAAAAGATAATACTAAAAGAAATTTGTTACGCCCAAATGTTATAGAAAATATTACAATAAAAAATACTTTTTTCACCAGCAGAAAAATAGAAAAAGGAAGTAGGCTTATTGTGGTTTTAGGCATTAGAAAAAGCGCTGATGCACAAATCAACTACGGTACAGGAAAAGACGTGAGTGAAGAAACCATTGCCGACGCCGAAGAGCCTCTGGAAATAAAATGGTATAACGACAGTTATATAGAAATACCTGTTATGGAGCAGAGTTCGCAAAATAGTAACTAGCACAATACCGTACAATTAAAAACACAAAACTAAAATGTCCCGGTTCCCTTATCAATTTTTTGAAGAGTTCGTTGTTCGTACTCCTTTATTTTCATGCAGAGATTTTCAGAAAACAATCAGTAAATCTCAAATTCCAGAAAATAAGATCAGAGAAATTTGTTCTGATCCCATATTTCAGGAAGCGCTTTATCTGGCTTCACCCCATCTTCATCTTGAAGTCATAAAATGGCTCAATTCTGAAAGAGAACCTGTATCAAAAGACTTTGCAAAATTAAAAAACACAATACTAAAATATTACAGCCGGATGAGTACACGCTGTACACCATTCGGCTTGTTTTCCTCAGTAGGCTTAGGAAAGTTTTCAGAAAAATCAATATCCATTAATAAAGATGATAAAGAATTATCATCTCATCTGATCCGCGATACCAAGCTGGATATGCATTTCCTTGTTTCGCTTGCTCAGTATTTTGAAAAAAGTCAGGAGATAAGAAACAGGCTTTCGTTTTATCCTAACAACAGTATTTATAGAGTAGGCAATAAAATCCGCTATATAGAATATCAGTACACGGCGGGAAAAAGAGAATACATTATTTCCTCTGCTCCGCTTTCTGAAGAACTGGGGCAAATAATAAATTTTTCCAGGCAGGGAAAAACGATACAGCAGATTGCTGAAATATTAATTGGCGAAGAGATCAAGAATTCGCCGACCTCGCAGAAACAAATAACAAAAGAAGAAGCTGAAGAATTTATTGAAGAACTTATCGATAATCAGGTTCTTGTAAGTGAATTAGAGCCGAATGTTTCCGGAGATGATTTCTTTGACACGATCCTTTCTGTTCTGAATAAAATAAATGCAGAACATGAAGTACAGATTTTAACATCAATTAAGAAAAAGCTTGAAAAGCTGGATCGTACTACAGGAAATCCCATTTCTCTTTATACAGAAATTGAAGAGCTGATCCAGTCTCTTACAATAGACTATGAGCAGAAATATTTGTTTCAGACAGATCTTTATTATGGAACCAAGTTCACATTACCATCAGTCTGGAAAAAAGAATTAAAGAAAGGCATCTGCTTTCTGAATAAAATTACGTTACCACAAAAGGAAACTCAGCTTGAGCAATTTAAAAAAGCATTTTATGAAAGGTTTGAAACTCAGGAAGTCCCTTTGTTAAATGCTCTTGATACTGAGATTGGAGTCGGATATCTTCAAAATAATTCGGCAAAGGGAATTCATCCTTATCTGGAAGACTTGAAGTTTCAGGGTTCCGGAAAAAAACAGGATTTACAGTTGACACTTAATTCTATTCACAGGATTCTAAATGAAAAACTGCAGGAAGCTTTATTGGAGCAGCAATATAAAATTGAACTTTCAGACGAAGACTTCAAAGACATCGAAGAGGAGAACTGGGATGATCTTCCGGCAACAATTTCTTTTATGGCTGAGATTTTTTCAGAAGGAGATCAGGAAAAAATGATACTGAACGGCAGTACTGGAAAAAGCGCAGCCAATCTTTTAGGAAGATTCTGTTCAGAAAAATCAGAAGTAAGAGATTTAACAATAAGCATCGCAAATAAAGAAGAAGCGTTGTATAATGATTATATTCTTGCAGAAATTATTCATCTTCCGGAAGCAAGAATAGGAAATATTGTAAGAAGACCAACTTTAAGGGAATATGAAATTCCTTTTCTTGCACAATCGGTTGTATCTGCTGATTGCCAAATTTCGGTCGAAGATCTTTTTATTTCCATAAAAAATAACAGGATCGTTTTACGTTCAGGGAAATTAAACAAAGAGGTTAAACCCTATCTCACTAATGCCCACAATTACTATAACAATACTTTACCGGTATATCATTTTTTGTGTGATCTCCAGTCGCAGGACATCAGATCCGGACTGTATTTTAATTGGGGCGGATTAGAACATATCTATAAATTTCTCCCGAGGGTTGAATACAACAATATCGTTCTTTCAAAAGCACAGTGGAAAATCACAGAAAAAGATCTTGCTTTTTTATCTGAAAAACATCTAAGCAACGATCAGATTATTTCGGAACTGCAAGACTGGAGACTGAAAAGAAAAATTCCTCAATGGATTCAATTGGTAAAATCCGACAATACCTTATCTATTAATTTGGAAAATGATGATATGGTAACAGTTTTTTTACAAACGGTAAAAACAGAAAAGACGGTTGTTATCGAAGAATTTTTATATAATGAAAATGACGACTACAAGCGAGAATTTATCTTTCCCATGTACAAAATAAAATAAAAAAGCACTACATAAATGATGAAAAGAAAATTTGCTCCAGGAAGCGAATGGTTATATCTTAAAATTTACACAGGAATAAAAACGGCAGACCTCATTTTAGAAGAGTCTATAGAGCCCTTGGTAAAATATTTTCAGAAAGAAAATTATATTCACAAATGGTTTTTTATCCGTTACAATGATCCAAAACCTCACCTGAGAGTAAGGTTTATGCTGACTGATATCCAAAACTACACTGAAGTTTTAAAAAGCATTAACGCTTCTCTTCAAAACTTTACAGAAAGCGGGGAAATTTCAAATATTGTAATAGATACGTATAACCGTGAAATTGAACGTTATGGAGAAAATACGATGGAAGATGCGGAAATTTTCTTTTACAGAAACAGTGAGCTTACCCTTCAATGTCTACCTTATGACGACGAGGAAAAGATTATTGTCAGCCTTTTTTTGATTGATCAGATGCTCAATAAATTAAATATTTCAGTTCAGGAAAAGTTGGAATGGATGAAAGATTTTAATGATTCTTTTAAAAGAGAATTCAATGCCGATAAAAAGCTTAATTCTCAATTGGATAAAAAGTACCGGGAATTCAGACCCAAATATTTGGATTTCTTGAGTTCAGACGAGTTTTCGGAAGAGAGGAGCACTGTTTTATTTCATATTGAAGAAAACAATGCTGCTTTAGAAAATGTCCTTCGTCAAAATGAAAATCAATCTTTAAGAATTTCTTTGAGGAACTTTTTTCAAAGCATATTCCACATGAATATCAACAGGCTTTTTGTTTCCAATCAAAGAATATTTGAGATGATTATCTATGATTATTTGGTAAGGTATTATAAATCAGAAACCTTTTACCATCTTCGTCAAACATCATAATAGATCCGAATATATAAATACAGTTGGTTAAAAAGATTTTACAAAAATGTGGATCAAATAATTATACCATGCTTAAAACATTATGTCTATAAAGCCTAATCTGATCAAATAAAATTTTGCAATTTGGGGTCTAAATAAGAACTAAATTTGTTGTGATGTTTTAAAAAACAGACAGCCCATATTTTCAGCTACTTAACTAGTGTTCGTGTTTACACGACTTGTTATTTTTGTTTAAATATCACAAATGAAACAGGAAGATTTTGACAGACTGAATAAAGAACTTCTTTTGAAATTAAGATCAGACAGGAGTTTATCCATAAGCGGTGGTTTTTTGTTTTCGAACAATAAGAATTAGGAACAATAGGAAGAATATCCCTTCGAAAAAAAGACTTTAACCGGGAAAGTATTTTTGTATGTGAAATCCATACAGGCAATAATGATCCCACTAGGTCAAAAAAGGAAAAACTCCTTTTTCCGTTACTGGAGAAAATTTCAGAAAGAGCAGAATTTGTATTTCCAGATAACCATACTGAAGAGGATGAGATTTTATAAAACCGGGAATCTTTGTGCCACTCATTATATTCTTTTCAAAAATTGTAAACTTTACAAAAAAAATTGTAGATTAGTGTTTTCAGATGCGAGACAGCATTGGAAATTAATTTTTTTTCATCATTTGTGTTTTTTAAAGAGACTGCCTTTTGAGACAGCCTCTTTTTTTATTTATTACTACCTGCTAATTCTTAAAAGTCTACATACAGAAATCCTTCCCTATCAAGCTTCTATTGTCCGGGTTCATTCTCTAACCTGCCAATCCATCGTCCACTTAAAACCTTTTGAAATTTACAGCATCATAAAATCAGCTGGATTAAATATTATTTTCTTTATTCTGTGTATGCTTATCTGTTACATATAAGCTAAAAAAACAGTCTGTAAATCTTTCTTACTGATTATCAGAAAACTGTAAAAAAATAACAAAAATATCTGAAAATGAATTTAATACGTCAAGTTTTGTCGCTTCCCAGATGGATATTTGCATCATAAAAACAACACAAAAATGAAATTAGACTTTAAAACTCAAGGTGGATATAATTTAGCCTGAAGACCACCTAAAAAAATAAGGCTAAAACCTGAAGTAACTCTACTAAAAAGA